>NYWY01000013.1 GCA_002685335.1 Planctomycetaceae bacterium | reverse complement strand
GCCGGTGAGGGCGGGGACGACCGCTCGGATGCAGGCGTGGGCGGCTTCGACCGCCGGCCCGCTGGTATCCGGACGCTGGTGTTCGAGAGCCTGGGCCATCACGAGGAGTTCGATCGCGATCACGCTCTGGAGCAGTTCCAGCGAGCGGAGGGCCAGGAGCCCCGACGTGGCGCCCATCGAGTTGTAGTCCTCGATGCCCGCACTGGTGGAGATGTTGGCGACGCTGGCGGGATTTGCAAGGGTCTGCATTTCGTTGGTGCAGGCCGCGGCCGTGTACTGGGCGATCATCAGTCCGCTCTGGAGCCCCGGATCTTCGGCCAGGTAGGGCGTGACCGGATTATGAACGTCATGCCCGCTCAGCACCCAGAAGGTTCTTCGCTCCGAGATCCCGGCCACGTGAGTGATGGCGATCCGCAGCAGGTCCAGATGAATGGCGAGCGGCATTCCGTGGAAATTGCCTCCGGAGAGGATGCGGACGTCCTGATCCGGAGCGTCGACGCCGAAGATCAGCGGGTTGTCGGTGACCGCCCCCAGTTCGTCGGCGACCACTCGACGAACCGCGGCCGCGGCATCGACCACCGCCCCGAGAACCTGGGGAATGGCTCGCAGGGAATAGGGATCCTGCACCCGCGGATCGTTCTCCCGATGGGCTTCGACGATGGTCGATCCTTCGAGCAGGGTTCGAAGCCTGGTCGCGACCTCGATCTGGCCCGGCTGGCACCGGACTTCATGGATCTCGGGTTCCAAAGGACCGTGGCTGGCCCGGCAGCCGTCGACACTCATGGCCGCCGCCACCATCCCGGCTTCGAGGATTCGGTCGAATCTGGTCAGGGCGATGACTCCGCACGCCGCCATCAGATGGGTGCCGTTGAGCAGGGCCAGGCCTTCCTTCGCCTGGAGTCGAATCGGCTCGAGTCCCGCCGCTCGGAAGGCGATGGCTGGAGGGGCCGGTCGATCGTGCCAGAGGATCGACCCTTCACCGATCAGACCGCAGGCCAGATGGGCGAGCGGCGCGAGATCACCCGAAGCGCCGACCGATCCGCGACTGGGCACGATGGGGATGAGGTCCAGCCGGAGCATGTCGGCGAGGCGATCCACCAGCAGGGGACGAACACCGCTGTGCCCGCGAGCGAGACTCGCGGCGAGCAGCGACATCATCGCCCGCACGATTTCCCGAGGAAGAGGTTCACCGACGCCTGCGGCGTGGCTTCGAACGATGTTGGCCTGCAGATCCTCGAGCCGGTCGGGTTCGATTCGGACTTTGGAGAGCGAGCCGAAACCCGTGTTCAAGCCGTAGACCGCTTCGTCGCCGGTCGCGATCCGATCCACTTCGGACCGTGCCCGGATCATTCGGTCTCGAGCGTCCGGTCCCAGTTCGAGGTCCGCGGCGCCATGGGCGAGGTCGGACACCTCGGCGATTGAAAGGGGGCTTCCATCGAGAATGATGGTGTACTTGGGGTCGCGCATTGTTCGATCCTCCCGCAGGAGGATACGGCCATCCTTCCTCCTCTGACTTGTCAGGGCGTCCGGCCTGCGGTTCAATGACGACATGAACAACCGTTCCCATGCCGCGGAAGACGCCACCGATTCCGTCGTCCAGGAAGGCTGGATCGATTCCGTCCAGCGATACGTGGCCCTTTTCGGGGGCATGATCGCCACGTCACTGCTGATGTCCCTCGCCGTTGGATGGATGACTTCGCTCCGGGGGGTCTCCGGTCCCGCGATTTCCGTGGTCATCGACCCGATTCCCGCGGTTCTGGTCATTGCAGCCTGCCTTCTGGCCTCCCTCGGGGTGGCGGTCATCGTCGGGCGGATCGTGAATCCGGCGGTGGCCACCTTCGTGCTCGGCTGGGGAATCGCGGTGCTGGCGATGCGGTCGGGGACTCACCTCGACCTTCTCTTCGCCGGGGCGACGGGGCCCGCGGTCGCGGTGGAGACCGCGCTCTGGGGCCTCGTGGTGCTCGGACTTGCCGCGGTGATCTTTCGCCTCACCGGACCGCTTCCGGATCAGCCGTCCGCCCCGGTGGCGGACGTGACCGATCCGCGGGTGATGTTCGGTCCCATCAGCCTTCGCAGCGCCGCGGCGGGAAGCCTCGCCCTGGTGGCGATCTTCTTCGTCGCCACCAACGACACCAAGGGGCAGGCGATTTTCGCCGCCACCCTGGGGGGCGTTCTGGCGGGGCTGGCCGGTCGAATGCTTGCGCCTCGCCTGCAACCGGTCCTGATCTTCGCGGCCCCATGCGTTTTCATGGCCCTCGGGCAACTCTGGGCGTTTCGCGGGGACGAGGCTCAGCAGGTTTCAGCCTGGCTCGTGGGGAATGGCTCGCGGTTGGGCATCCCGACTCCGATGGACGCCGCGGCCGGAACGCTCATGGGAGTCTCGGCCGGCATCGGTTGGTCCCGAGGGTTCGTCGAGCAGCATCGCGGAGATTGATCCACGCTCGTCTTCACGGGAACAAAGGTGGCGAGTAGCATTCCGAGATGCTCATCGTCACTGGAACCATCGGTATCGACACCATCCACGGACCCACCGGCAGCGCAGATGCCGTGATGGGGGGTTCTGCCGCGTATTTCGCGGCCGCGGCGAGCCATCTGGCTCCGGTCCGCCTCGTGGGATTGGTCGGGGAGGACTGGCCGGCGGATCATCAGGCGATGCTTGAATCCTTCCCCGGCATCGACCTCGCCGGACTTGAAGTGCGACCCGGGGGCGAGACGTTTCGCTGGGGTGGTCGCTACGAGGAGAACATGAACAATCGGGAGACCCTCTTCACCCATCTCGGGGTTATGGAGGACACGCCGCCCGAGGTACCGGAAGCCTTCGCGGACAGCCGTTTCGTCTTTCTCGCGAACAGTCATCCGGCGGTTCAGGCGGGCATGCTCGAGAAGCTCCCGAACCGCAAGATCGCGGTGTGCGACACCATGGATCTCTGGATCAACATCGCGCACGACGATCTCGTCGCCTTGCTGAAGAAGGTCGATGGCGTGGTGCTCAACGATTCCGAGGCCGAACTGCTCACCGGTAATCGCAACGTCATCACCGCGGGGCGGAAGATCCTCGAAATGGGACCGACCTTCGCGGTGGTGAAGAAGGGTGAGCACGGGGCCGTCCTGATCCACGAAGACGGCGTCGCGGCGATCCCGGCCTTTCCCGCCGAAGACGAGGCGGTCATCGATCCCACGGGTGCGGGAGACAGCTTCGGGGGCGGGATGATGGCCCATCTCGCCCGGTTGGGGCGGACGGACTTCGAAGCGATCCAGGAATCTCTGGCCTGGGGCACGGTGATGGCCAGTTTCACCATCGCCGCTTTCGGACTCGACGGAATCCGCGCTGCGGACGAGGCTTTGATCGCCGAACGGATGAAGGCGTTCAAGGCCATCGGCCGGATCGGCTGAATCCGCCCCTTCGAATCGAGATCGATGGGAACCGGTCTGCCACCGGGCGGTACCGTATCTCCATGCCGATCTTGAATCTCCGACGTCTCCTCCTTCTTCTCGCCGTCACCACGATGTTCACGGCGACGCCGTCGACCGATGCCCAGACCACGGGTTGGAAACCGCTGCGTGATCTTCCCGGGGCCGACTCGATGGCCACGGTCGTTCGGTCGGCCCGACGGATCGGTGGTGGCGGGAACGTTCGCGACATCAGGTTCGATGAGACTCACGCCTACTGGCTCTCCTCCGAGGGATGGCGGCGGGTGGATCTCGCCGACGGGACGATCGAGGAAGCCGACGCCGAGGCGCTGCCGAAGCGGGCGGGTCGGACCGGTGGGCGGGGCGGTCGGGGTGGAGCGAGACCGGCCCGCGGCCGTCAGCTGACCGAAGCCAGATCTTCGGCGGAACCCTGGACCGCGGTGCACCTGGAGAACAACGTCTGGATCCGATCCGACGACGGGGTCGAGCTCCCCGTGACCACGGATGGGACCGAGGCCTTTCGATACGGCACCGCTTCCTGGGTCTACGGCGAGGAGCTCGACCAGACCGATGCCATGTGGTGGTCGCCCGACGGTCGATATCTGGCGTTCTACGCCTTCGACGTGTCACCCACCCGCGACTACCACCTGGTCGACGGTCTCACCGGACTTCGAAGCGAGATCAAGAGCGAGCGGTATCCCAAGGCCGGGGATCCGAATCCGATCGCGGGACTCCGGATCTTCGAGAAGGCCACGGGTGAGATGGTGACCGTCGACGTCGGTGACGACACCGATCAGTACGTCTACGCGGTCCGCTGGACTCCCGACGGAAGCGAACTGCTTTTCAATCGAACCAATCGTCATCAGGACCACCTCGAAGTCATGGCGGCGAACCCGGAAACCGGAGCGTGTCGATTGGTGGTCGAGGAGCGTCAGGACACCTGGCAGCGGAACCGACCGATGATGAGGTTCCTCGAAGACGGCCGGCGATTCATCTGGGAGACCGAGAAGTCCGGCTGGAAGCAGTATGAACTTCGAGATCTCGACGGAAACCTGGTGAATCCCCTGACCGGGCGAACGGCCCTCACCGAGGACTTCCCGGTGGAGTCCGTCGTGAAGGTGGACGAAGATGCCGGCGTGCTCTGGTTCACCATGAGAAGCAGCAGCACACCCCTCAACAACCAGTTGCATCGAGTGAACCTGGACGGCACGGACGCGAGAATCCTCACCAGCGTCGACTTGAATCACGGGAGCTTTCGGATTTCCCCCGACGGTCGGACCGTGGCCGCGATGAGACAGGCGGTCGACCACCCCCCGGAGACGGTGCTCTACGGTGAGGACGGCGTTGAACTGGCGGTGCTCGCCCGCGGCGACGACTCCGGACTCGCCGCGGCCGGATTGCACGGTGGGGAACTGGTGAAGTTCCTCGCCCCCGACGGCACCACGCCGCTGCACGCGGTCCTGCACCTTCCCGCGGGAGCCGACCGTGACGCCGTCGCCGCCTATCCGCTGGTGGTGGACGTCTATGGCGGCCCGGAGTCGCGGGGACCCTCCAACACCTGGAGTCCGGCCAATTCGCTCTGTGAACTGGGCTTCGCGGTGGCGAAGATCGAGAATCGGGGCACGATCGGTCGGGGCAAGGCGTTCGAAGGCGCCACCTACCTGCGACTCGGCGGCCCCGACCTCGATGATCAGGTGGCGGGCGTGAAGGCGATTCTGGAAGCCCATCCCGAGATCGATCCGGAGCGGGTGGGTATCACCGGACACAGTTACGGCGGCTACCTCTCGGCCCTCGCTCTGGTGAGGTACCCCGAGATCTTCCGGGCCGGGGTCGCGGGGGCTCCGGTGACCGACTTCCGCAACTACGACACGATCTACACCGAGCGTTACATGCGCACTCCGGCGGAGAATCGCGAGGGCTACGACGCCGGCAGCGCGGTGAAGCTGGCCGGGCGGCTCGAAGGCGCCCTGCTTCTTCTTCACGGCATGCAGGACGACAACGTCCATCCATCCAACACCTTCCAGATGGCCGCGAAGCTGCAGGATGCGGACATCCCGTTCCAGATGCAGCTCTTCCCCAACGCGACCCACGGGATCAGAAGTGCCGCGTATCGATCCTCCAAGTGGTCGTTCCTCCAGGAGCATCTGGACGCCGCCTCGACCGCCGGAAAGAGCGAATGAGTCCCATGGAGAAATCCTCCGGACCGACGGGGCGTTCGTTGCCGCCGGACCGGAGCGGGGTCGACACCGAGAAACCACATCCCTCCGAAGTCTCGCTGGAGTCACTCGCCACCGAGCAGCTCGTCCGCACCCTCGCGGTCGATCAGGATCGCGCGGTTCGGGCGGTCGAAGCGGTGTCCGCGGAAATCGCGGCGGTGGTGGAGGACGTGGTCGCAGGCGTCGGCCGTGGGGGACGGCTCGTCTATCTCGGCGCGGGCACCAGTGGCCGGCTCGGAGTGCTCGACGCTTCTGAATGCCCGCCCACCTTCCGGTCCGATCCGAAGACGGTGGTGGGGATCGTCGCGGGGGGTGACCGGGCGCTGCGTCGATCAAGTGAAGGGGCGGAGGACGATCCGCGGGGGGCGATCCCGGCCCTGGCGGAACTCGATCTCGGGATGGACGACGTCGTGGTGGGGATCGCCGCCGGCGGGACCACCCCGTGGGTCCTCGGGGGAATCGCCGAGGCGTCCGCTCGGGGAGCCCGCACCGCGTTGATCTCCTGCGCTCGCCGGTCGATGCCTCCGGGGTGCGATCATCTCGTGGTGCTGGAGACCGGTCCCGAACTGCTCACCGGCTCGACCCGGCTCGCGGCGGGGACCGCGACCAAGATCGCGCTCAACGCCCTCACCACCAGCGTCTTCACGCGGTTGGGCAAGGTGCGAGGGAGTCGGATGATCGATCTGCGGGCCACCAACGACAAGCTGCATGATCGATGTCTTCGGATCCTCTGTGAACTCTTTCCGGGGCTGGATCGGGCCGGGGCCGACCAGGCACTGCACGCGTCGGACGAATCGCTGCGATCCGCGGTGGAGCGTCTCGAATCCGAGGGCCGAGTGGCGGACTGAGCGTCGAGGTCACGATTCCTGCAGACGGATGAAAAGCCCCCGCCGAGACGAACTCGGCGGGGGCTTCTCTTTTCGTTCGTGCCCATCAGGCACGGATCGGTGGTCAGACCTGGTCGTTGAGGGTCTTGAGCGCCCGAACCTTGACGGCCTTGGAGGCCGGCTTCGCCTTGAACATCATCTGCTCGCCGGTGAAGGGGTTGGTTCCCTTGCGGGCCTTGGTGGCCGGCTTCTTCTTCACGGTCAGCTTCATTCCCATGAGCTTGACCGCCGTGCCCTTCTTGAGATCGGCCACGATCATCGACTCGAGCGCACCGAGGACGGAGGTGATCTCCTTGCGACTCATTTCCGTCGCGTCGGCGATGGTGTTGAAGATCTGGCTCTTGGTACGGGGGTCGGCCGAGCCCTTGATGGTCGTGCTCTTCTTCACGGCCTTCTTGGCGGGAGCCTTCTTCTTGGCCGTCGTCTTGCGAGCGGTCTTCTTGGCCGCAGGCTTGCGGGCGGTCTTCTTGGCCGCGGGCTTGCGGGCGGTCTTCTTCGCCGTGGTCTTCTTGGCGGCGGGGCGACGAGTGGTCTTCTTCTTGGCCATGGAGTTCAATCCTCGTGCGTCTGAGAGGGTCGGGGTTCGAGTCGCCTGGGGGCCGGTCTGGAGTCCGGTCCGCCTTCGAATGAGACGGATCCAGGACGAATTCCGGTTGGTCGGCAGGCGGTGACGATCCCGATCCGTCGGGACGCTGTTCCTTGGAGGTTCGACTCCCACATGAGAGTCCGAACCGGGTTTCACCGGGCCCCGGGACCATTCCATTGGTCCCACCGGTCTTGATCGACCGGCAAACGAGGGCGTCGAGTTGCGGCGTACATCGGAGAAACACCGCGTTTCCCGCCGGAATCTACCGATGACGTGCGACCTCGACAATACGCAAGTCGACGTAAAACGTCGGAAAGGGCTATATTTTCAGTGGTTTTGGTGAGAAGGGCCTCGAAAACCCTTCAAAACACGACTTCAGGGGTGCGAATCACCCGGTTGGCCCGGACTCGGACGTTGATTCGCGTGGGTCGGATTCGCAAAGATCGAGCCCAGATCGGGAACGTCGAGGGCCTCATCGAAGATGGCTTGTCCGTCGGCGGAAAGCCTGGGGATCGCGGGTTCACTCCCGACCACCGCGAGGGTGAGCGGCCCGATCCGGTGGTTGACTCCCGGTGCGAGCCGTCGTCGCCGGGGGGTCTTCCGTCCTTCTGGAAGCGTGGGACGGAGATCGGCCATGGCCCATTTGGATCCTTCCCGGTAGAGAAGGCAGTTCATGGCCTCGACCGAGTCGTCCTCGATCACCACGTCGCAGCGTGGATCACGGCCGATCAGCACCCGGTCCGCGCCCGCCAGATCCAGGAGTCGAAGACCCCCGGCCCGGCTTTCGGGCCCGGTTTCCGATTGATGGAAGGCGAGCAGAAGGGAGGTCGAATCCGAGGGGCCGCCAGGCAGGGCTCGGTCGACGTAGTCCTCGCGGGTCCGCAGGATCGGCACCCGACTGCGTTCGATCGGCCGAGGTGAAGACGTCCGGGTCGCCGGCGTGATCCCGTCGACCCAGATGACGATCGGTCCGAGATTGATCCAGGCCTCGGCCGGGTCGAAGGCGTGGACACTGGTGCGTCCCGCCGGTCCCTCGATGCCTGCGGTGCTGTCGAGATCGACCGCGTGCCAGTGGCCCTCGTGTTCGAACACCAGGGCGTGGCGCCTGCTCACCCGGTCGTCTGGAATGACCACTCCGCCATCCGGATGTCGTCCGATGGTCACCGTGGCGCGTGGGGACAGCGGCTTCGAATGAAGCAGGGATCCATCAGCGCGAGCGACCAGCAGGTCAGTCATCGGTTCCGGGGCTCCACGAGGGGCCGGGGGTGGGGAGGCAAGGTGGATCATCACCCTGCGGTACGTCGTTCATTCGGGACATCCGGATCGGAGTCGTCGTTTCGGGCGAGATAATCGATCGATCAGGCATTCGCCCCGGTGTTGGATGCGAGGACCGGCGGTCGACCGACCGAGATGTAGGTGAATCCCAACTCGCTCATCAACTGTCGTCGGTACACGTTTCGGCCGTCGAAGATCATCTTGGAGCTGAGCATCGCGCCGATCTTCTCGAAGTCCGGGGAGCGGAATTCGTTCCATTCGGTGCAGACCACCAGGGCGTCGGCGCCGGCCAGGCATTCGTACATGCCGGCGGCATGTTCGGCCGGGGGGAACTCGGTTCCGAGGTGCTCGAGACCCTCCGGGCAGAAGGCTTTCACCTTCGCACCGGCCGCCACCGCCATCTTCATGAGGGCGATGGCCGGGGCTTCCCGGATGTCGTCGGTCTTGGGCTTGAAGGACACGCCCCAGAAGGCGAGGGTCCGACCTTCGAGTTCGGTGCCCATCACCGCGGTGATCTTGTCCCAGAACCAGGATCGTTGCTCCTGATTCACTTCGTGCACGGCTTCGTTCAACTTGCACGGCAGGCCGGCCTGGCGTCCCATCGAGCACACCGCGAGGGTGTCCTTGGGGAAGCACGAGCCGCCGTATCCGAGACCCGGGTAGAGGAATTGGTTTCCGATGCGTCGGTCGGCGCACATGCCCTCGCGGACGTTCTTGATGTCCGCGCCGTAGGACTCGCAGAGCCGGGAGATCTCGTTCACGAACGAGATCTTGCAGGCCAGCATCGCATTCGAGGCGTACTTGACCATCTCCGCGCTCCGGACGTCCATCATGTAGATGGGATTCCCCTGGCGGACGAACGGCTCGTACAGATCTTTCATCGCCGATTCCGCGCCTTCGCTCTCGACTCCGCAGACCACTCGATCGGGCTTCATGAAGTCGCCGATCGCATCGCCTTCCTTCAGGAATTCCGGGTTGTCGGCGATGTGGAAGGGAGCCTTGGTCCGACTTCGGATCAGATCCCGCACCTTGTGACTGGTACCGACCGGGACGGTGCTCTTCACCACCACGGTCTTGGGGGTCTGGTCGGGGCCGAGGGAGTCGATGACGCCCGCGATGTCATCCGCCACCTTGAGCACGTACTGCAGGTCGGCGGACCCGTCGGTGTCGCTCGGAGTGCCGACGCAGATGAAGATCACTTCCGCATCGCGATACGCGGCGGTCTTGTCGGTGGTGAAGGTCAGTCGATCGGCTTGGGCATTGCGAATGATCATCTCGCTCAGGCCCGGCTCGTAGATCGGGCTCTCGCCTCGATTGAGCATCGCGATCTTCGATTCGTCGACGTCGAGGCAGGTGACGTCATTCCCGGTCTCCGCGAAGCAGGCACCAGTGACCAGACCGACATATCCGCTACCGACCATCGTGAGATTCATGAACAGGTTCTCCGGGATCCGCGGTCGGGATCCGTCAGGGGTGGGGGGGAGGCCAACGGGCCGGAAAAATTCAACCCTAGCCGCTTATTCGGCCCGTTACCACGGTTCCTGCAACATGAAAGGCAAATCCGATCCATGAAGAGCATGCGGAGCATTCTCACGGAGAGGTGGTCTCCGCGGCCAGCAGCGTGGCCTTGATCGCGGGCCAGGCTCCACCCTCGACGTGTCCTCCGAAACCACCGAGACCGGAGGCGGAGACCACTCGATGGCAGGGGGTGATGATCGGCTGGGGGTTTCGACGCATCGCCTGCCCGACCGCCCTCGCCGCGGCCGGGCGTCCGGCGGCGGTCGCGACGGCGCCGTAGGTCAGTCTCTCTCCCCGGTGAATCCTGCGCGTCGCTCGCCACACCGAACGCTGGAAGGCGGTTCCGGACGGGAGATCGATGTCGTTGAAGCAGACGTCTTCGCCGTTCATCGCCGCGATGATCCGGTCGCACACCGAAGGAAGCAGGTGGGGGTCTTCAGGGCCGAGGGCTTCGAGATTCCGGTCGGTATGACCGGCGTGATCCAGCATCGCGAACCATCCGGTCTCGACTCGTTCCCCGTCGACCAGGCGAAGGTAGAAGGGGCCGGTCGGTGACTTGATCCGTCGATGTTTCGAGGTGATCATGCCGACACCCTAATTCGGCCGATCCGGCCGGAGATGATGATTGGATGCCTTTTTCCGCGATGAAAACCGGGATACATCAGCAGCCCTGCTGTCCTCGATGCGGCTACGACCTCGTGGGCGACGGTGATTTCTGGAAGGACGCCTGTCCCCTGGAGATGATCTGCCCCGAATGCGGATTCCGCGTCGATCTGATCGACGTGCTCGGGCGGGAGCAGGTCCCGGGATGGTTCATCGGCGTTGGGCAGGGATGGTGGGGAATGCTCCGACGCGGTCCTGGGACCGCGTTGCGAATGGTGGTTCCATTTCATCGGGAATCCCGGCTTCGACTGGCGCACCTCCACCGATCCTTCAGTGATCGTGCGCTGGTGGTGTGGCTGCTCTCCCTGCTGCTCCTGGCGGTCTCCGCGGTGGCCATGTCGACGATCATGATCGAGGGGGCCAACGCGATCCAGGACCTGCGGCTCGGGCGGGCGAAGCTGCAATCGGCGTCGGTGCCCGCCGATGATCGGAACCTCGCGACCCTGGTCCTCGTCCGTTGCTCGGCGCGTCTGCAGCTGGTGGGCAAGGATCTGGCGAGTGGTTTTCCGACCGGATCCCGATGGAATCCGAACGGGATGAATCTCTCCCGCCTGCGACGCAGCGTGCCCGATCTTCGAGGCGGTCCAACCGATCTCTGGGAATCCCGATGGCCTCTGCGCAGGGTGACTCGGATGGTGTCGCCCCCGGCTTCGGTGGTGGTGCTGGCCGTGATTCTCTCGCCCCTGACCCTGCTGCTCCTCCCCTGGAGTCTGCGAAAATGCCAGGTCTCCCCCCGGCAGATTCTCCGGCTGGCCTGCCTCTCGCTCGCCCTGCTTCTGATTCCGGTGGTGGTCGAGTCGATCGTCGCCCTCTTCACCGCGGAGCCCAGATGGTTCTACCTCGAGGCTCTAGGCCGGGGCGATCGGAATCAATGGTGGAGCCAGCGGCTGGGACCACTGCTCCTTCTCGCGCTGCTGTTCTTCTGGTGGATCGGCGCCTGTCGCCTCCTCGGCCTTCCCCGCGCCCCGTGGATCGCCTTGGCGATGGTCGTGATCGGATCCTTGCTGGCAATGGCGCTTCTGGGGCCCGAGTCGATCAGGATGATGCTGTCCCGCCGATGATGGGGGGGATTCCGGGCGACGGCGCGCGACTGGCCCTAGTATCCGGGCATGAGCGAAACCCAGACCGCATCCACGTCCGTTCTCGATCACGACCCGATCAGTCGTTCCATCGTCGATCTCCTCCGGGAGGCCGACCCCGCGGTCGCGGAGGTGCTGGCGGCGGAGGCCGATCGTCAGGCCTCGACCCTCGAACTCATCGCGAGTGAGAATCACGTCACCGGTCCGGTGATGCACGCGGTCGGCACCTGGATGACCAACAAGTACGCCGAGGGCTACCCCGGAAAACGGTATTACGGTGGTTGTGCCCAGCACGACGTGATCGAGGATCTCGCACGGGATCGGGCGAAGGAACTCTTCGGATGCGGCTTCGCCAACGTCCAGCCGCACTGCGGCGCGAATGCGAACATCGCGGCGTTCATGGCCCTGCTCAAGCCCGGCGACACGGTGTTGAGCCTGCCGATCAGTTCCGGCGGTCACCTGAGTCACGGCCTGAAGCCGAACTTCTCCGGCACGTTCTTCAACATCGTCGACTACGACCTGGATCCCGAGACCGAAACCCTCGATTACGACGAGATCGCCCGGATCGCCCGGGAGTGCAAGCCCCAGCTGATCATCTGTGGCTACTCCGCCTACTCTCGAATCATCGATTTCAAGCGGTTCCGGGAGATCGCGGACGAAGTCGGGGCGTACCTCATGGCCGACATCGCCCACATCGCGGGGCTCGTCGCGTCCGGGGTCCATCCGTCACCGTTTCCGCATGCCCACGTGGTCACCACGACGACTCACAAGACGCTCCGCGGACCCCGAGGCGGACTGATCCTCTCCGATGACGCAGACATCGCGAAGAAGATGGACCGCAAGGTCTTCCCGGGAAGCCAGGGCGGGCCGCTGATGCACGTGATCACCGCGAAGGCCGTCGCCTTCGGCGAAGCCCTCAAGCCGGAATTCCGAACCTACTGCGAGCAGGTCGTGGCCAACGCGAGAGCCCTGGCCGAGGCCCTGGTCGGTCACGGGTATCGCCTCTGCTCCGGCGGAACCGACAACCACGTCATGCTCGTCGATCTGCAGCCTCGGGATGCGGAGCTCACGGGAGCCGATGCAGAAAAGTGGCTGGAGTCCGCGGGCATCATCGTGAACAAGAACGGCATCCCCAACGACCCTCGACCCCCGATGGTCACCAGTGGACTCCGTCTGGGCACGCCCGCCCTCACCACCCGCGGCCTGAAGGAGGCCGAGATGGTGCAGGTCGCGGCCTGGCTCGACCGGGTCATGGCCTCCGGCGGCGACCCCGCGACCTGCAGCGAGGTCCGCGAGGAGATCCGTCGCTTCTGCGAACGCTTCCCGCTG
>NYWY01000012.1 GCA_002685335.1 Planctomycetaceae bacterium | reverse complement strand
GTGCAGGGCGGTCATGACTCCGATCGATTCCATGCGACTGGTCCAGGCCATGCGCAGCGGGTCGAAGGTGTTGGCGAAGATCGACATCGCGGTGTCCGCCCGATCTCGCTCGGTGAAGAGGATGGCGGCGTTCGGAAAGAGGAGTCCGATGCCTCCGGCTTCCCGGGGCAGCATGAGGCTCTTGTTCGCGATCCGCTCCCGCCGTCCGCCCAGGGCCTGGAGTCCCTGGAGGTAGTCGACGCGGATTCGCTCGAGATCGTCGTCGCTCGCCCGGGCGAGGCCGAGGACGGACTCGGCTCCGCCGACGCCCATCCGGGCCTCGAGGATCTCGTCCAGAAGCGTGCTTTCGCCCACGCCNTGGGCGTCGGGGTGAGCCCCGANCACNCGCTCGAGCAGCGAGGTGCCGCTGCGGGCGAGTCCGAGGATGAAGACCGGTTGCCGGCTGGTGGANGCNCTGGTCTCGCGGCGTCCGGNGAACGNGTCGGCCGGGAANGCGNNCANGATTCGATCGACNAGCANCGTCGCCTCCNCGGCGTCGAAGGCACCCTTGACGACCGCGTTCATCGCCTTCCACGCCTCGGCCGCCTCGGTATCTCGTCCGCTCTTCTCAAGGGCTCGCCCGACGGATGCCCAGACCGGACGAGTCGCCANCGGCGATTGATCCGCGTCCTGATCGAGGAACGCTCGTCCGGCGGTGATCGCCGATTCCAGGTCCCCGACCTCGATGCAGGCGTCGACGTAACTGAGGATCGCCGCGGCGGGCAGGGGGCCTTTGGANGCGGCGGNCTTCAGGAAGTCGATGCACTCCTGATGGCGGTTGGCGTAGACCAGAGCTTCCGCGAACATCGCGGCGGCGTGAGGGTCACGGGGGGAGACTTCCCGGGCTCTCCGCACCGCGACGAGGGCCTCGTCGAAGCGGCCGAGTCCGATCAGGATNGTGGAGGCGTTCAAGAGGACCGCAGGATCCTTCGGGGCCAGCTTTCGAGCCTTGTCGATCGCCTTGGTCGCATCACTCCAACGCATCGAACGGGAGCAGGAGAGGGCCAGCACTCGCAAGGCGGCGACGTATTTCGGATCCTTCTTCAGGACCTCGCGGCAGATCGCCTCCGCCTCCACGGCTCGGCCTTGTTCGTAGAGCTGGACGGCCTGCTGGAGGCGGGAGTGGAGATCGGCTTGAGACATGGAACCGAGGGTACAAGGGTTTCAAAGGGACGTCGTGGGGCGGGTCCGGACCCCGATTTGGGGAACGGCATTGCCGGAAGCGGGAGATTCGGGCTTCCGGCCGTTGCGGACGTTCCATCCCTTCCGCTAGTGTCGCGTCGACGTCGTCGCGACCCTGATCCTCTTCCGCCTGAGAGCAGTCCATGTCCGGGCTTGAACCCATTCCGCTCCCGATCACCGGCGCCGGCGTTCTCTTCGATGCTTCGACCGGGGAGCAGGCCTGATGCCCGCCGCCGTCCGAACCGCCGAGGGTGCGGTCCCGCCGCCGGAGCCTCATGAACCGCCGGCCCTCCTGGTGTCCGGGGTGCGGAAGTCGTTCGGTCGGCTGGAGGCCCTCGCGGGGGTCGATCTTTCGCTCGCCCCGGGGGAATGGACGGCCCTGCTCGGCCCCAACGGAGCGGGAAAGACCACGCTCATGCGGTGTATCGCCGGTCTACTGCGTGAAGACGTCGGGATCGTCTCCGCGTTCGGCCGGGGTCGCCCCGGGGCGTCCGAACTCGGCTTCGTGCCACAGCGGATCGCTCTGCACGATGCGATGACCGCCCGCGAGCATCTCAGTCTCCACTGCGATCTCCTCGGGGTGCCGCGTCGAGACCGGTCCGAGCGGGTCGACTGGGCGCTGGAGTTCAGCCAGCTCGGAGACCGGGCGGACGATCTGGTGGGTCACTATTCCGGCGGGATGCAACGACGACTGAATCTCGCGGTCAGCGTGTTGCACCGACCTCGACTCCTCCTGCTCGACGAACCCACGGAAGGGGTCGATCCCCAGGCGCGAGCCGCGATCTGGCGGATGATCGGAGATCTCAAGCGGGACGGTGCCACCATCCTTCATGCCACCCACCTGATCGAGGAAGCCGAGACCCTGGTCGATTCGGTGGCGATCATCGATCACGGCCAGGTGGTGGCTCGGGGAGAGACTGGAGCGCTCGCCGAGCGGTACGGGATCGCTCGTTACGAGCTCGAGGCCCGCCCCATCGGACGCATGGATGACGACTTCGTTCCTCCGGTGGGAAACTGGGACGGCAGGACCATTCGTGTTCCGCTGCCTGGACTCGGGGCGGAACTTCAGGCCGCGATCGCCGCGCTGGAGTCGATTCCGGAAGGGATCGAGGGCATCAGACTCCATCAGGCCAGTCTGGAAGAGGTCTTCCTGCGTCTGACCGGTCGGGATCTTCGCGAGTGACGACCGACGACCGGATCCGGGATGCCGACCAGACCGTTGCGCAGGGCGTCGATCCGAGGTCGGACGCCGCCGTCTCCACGGATGACCTGGCCGGAGACTTGACGGGTGACCCGGCGGTGATGGAGTTGTACGCCCGAACCGCCGACCGGTACGACCGACTCAACACGCTGATCAGCTTCGGTACCAGCAACTGGTACCGCCGACGCACGATCCTCTCGCTGAAGCTTCCGAAGGACGCGACCCTCGTGGATGTCGGATGCGGCACCGGCGTACTCACCCTCGCGGCCCAGCGATTCCTACCCGACTCAACGTCGATCGTCGGCGTCGACCCCTGTTCGGAGATGCGGGCGCTGGCGGAAGGTGCCGGCGTCAGGGACGTTCGCCCGGGGTCGTTTTCACACATCCCGGTCGATGACTCCAGTCGCGACGCGGTGGTCAGCGGGTACGCGATCCGCTACGCAGAGGACCTCGACGAAGCGTTTCGTGAGATCAGGCGGGTGCTTCGACCCGGCGGCCGGCTGGTTCTGCTGGAGATGATGGTGCCGCGATCCCCACGGGGTCACCGGGCGATGGAAGTCATGATCAAAGGAGTGGGATCCCGGGTCTTCGCGATCGCCTGCGGCTCGTGGTCGGTTCGGGATCTCCTTCGCCATTTCTGGGACTCGATATCCTCCTTTGCACCACGTGACGTCGTCCTTGGAAAGCTCAAGGACGCTGGTTTCACCGAAATCGAATACCGCCCTGCGGGTGGTCTTCTTGGAGAGTTCCGTGCCACGGCCCCGGTTGGTTGACCATTCCTCCCGGCAGCTGCCGACGTCGCGTTCCGTGTCCGGGTTCCTCGCCCTGGTGCTCGGCTCGATGACGGCGGTCGGATGCCGGTCCGCCCCCGGAACGATCGTCGACGATGCTGCAGCGGTCGCCGGTACGACCCGGCTGGTGATCGAGGTCGAGACCGCGAAGTGGGAGAATGAACTCCTCTACCTCGCGGTGTTCCAGGCGTCGGAAGACTTCCTGGAAACGGATCGCTGGGCCGAATCCATCGTCATTCCGGTGGTGATCCCCGTCACTCGAGTGGTCTTCGAGGATGTCCGGATCATGCCCAGCGCGATTTCGGGATTCATCGACCTCGAACGGGACGAGAACCTGACCCGGAACTTCATCGGACTACCCTCCGAGCCCTGGGGATTCTCCAACGACCAGTCGGTGATTCTCGGCCTGCCGTCCTTCGAAGACGTGGCGGTGGAGTTGCAGGCGCCCACCACCCTGGTCCGATTCCGCATGGGTACGTCCCTCGATCGCTCCGGCGTGCGACGGGAACGACGAGAAGCCGCGGAGGCGTCGTCGACCGAGACCACGGAAGGCTCATGAACCAAGGTCGGGACATCGCGGGGTTCGGCGTCCCCACCGGCTGGTTCAGTCGCAGGCTGGCTCGAGGACTGCTCCGCGTCCTGCACGATGCCGGACAGATCGTGTGTCGAGTTCCGGTGAAGGTCGAGGGCGGGGCCCTGATCGACGAACATGAACAGTTCATCGTGGTTTCGAACCATCACAGTCTGGTCGACACGCCGGTGATCTTTCTCGCCTTGCCCGCGGTGCGTCGGAATGCGACCGCGACGGTGGGGGGACTCGATTTCTTCGTGCCCCGGGACGGTCAGCCGAGGCGCGAGCGGTTCTTCCGTCGGGTGGTGATCTGGTTCATCCGCAGTTCGATGAACGTTCTGCTCATCGACCGGGTGGGCGGCGAGTACTCGCAGCTCGACCGGATCGACGCGATGCTCGGTTGCGGCTGGAACCTCATGATCTTTCCGGAAGCGACCCGATCACGGAGCGGTCGCATGGGGCGGTTTCGACACGGTGCCGCGGAACTCGCCCGCCGACATGATCTCCCGGTCGTACCGGCCTACATCGACGGGACCGAGCGGATCCTGCCCCCCGGCGTCCGCTGGCCGCGACCCGGCACCCTTCGCGTGAGTTTCGGAAACGCGCTTCGATCCGGTCGCGACGAGAGTTCGGGCGAATTCACCGCTCGGCTCCGGGACGCGGTCGAACGCCTTGCCCCGGCCTCGGAGGAGGATCCCGTGCCGTTGGGCGTCGAATCGACGGGAGCCGCCTCGTGACGTCGACCGCGACCGGAATCCCGAAACGTCCCTCCTCCACCGGTGATGCCAGCGATCCCGCCCGGATCGAACCGGAAGGGCGTCGGATCTCGACGGTGGAACGGTTGGCGGTCTCGGCCCTGCTTCGCGGCTACGCCCACGCCCCGTGGATCACGGCCCGGCTCCGATCTCGAATGGTCACGGAGACCTGGCGACGAGCGGAATCGTGGCGTCGGACGCTTCGAGAGAACGGACGGATCATCCTGGGTCCCGATGCGGACGAATCGATGATCGACGCCTATGGACTCGGGGTGCTGGATCACATGCAGCGATACATGGAAGGGATCGCCGTCGCGTCCCGTCGATCACCCGAACGCCTGCTGGAGAGAATCAGCCACGTCGAAGGCCTGGACGAGTTCCGGGCTCACTTCGGTGCACGAGGAACCCGGGGCATCGTGATGCTCTCGATGCACATGGGGGAGTTCGAACCCGCAGCGGCATTCATCGGGCGGCATGCACCGATCCACGTCCTCTACCACCGGGATCCCATCCGCACCCTCGAGAACATGCGGCGACGCGCCCGGCAACGGCTCGGGGTCATCGGCCATGCGGTCGATGACGGACTCGCCACCTGGGCGGAACTCCGCGACGGCCTGGATCGGGGTGAGGTGGTCGCACTCCTGGGAGACCGCGTGCAACCGGGTCAGCGGGGAACTCCGATGACGGTCTTCGGACGCGAGATGGAGATACCGATCGGTCCGTTCAAACTCGCGGATTCGGCGAACGCCTCGGTGGTGCCGGTCTTCAACTGGCGACTCCCCGACGGCGGGCTCGCCCTCCGGATGGAATCGCCCCTCCCGATGGACGGCGACCTGCGTCGCGATCCGGGGAACCACCCCGGAGTTCTTCGCTGGGTCGAGATGATCGAAAAGGTCATCACCGAACATCCGACCCAGTGGCTGAACGTCCACCCCGTCTGGAAGGACGAGTCGCCGTCCGGGAAGAGGATCGCATGATGAGAAGATTCGCGCTTCTTCGAATGGCCTGGATCACGCTGCACCGGGACCGACTCGGGCTTGCGCTGTACGCGATCGTGCCGATCGTCTTCCTCTCGATCTTCGCGACGGTGTTCCAGGGATTCGGCCGCAACGGAGAAAACAAGGTCCGGGTCGCGATCCTCGACCTCGACGGGAGTTCCGCCTCCGCGGCCCTCGCCGCGGCCGCCCGCACGGCCGATCGTCTGGACCTGGTCTCGATCGAAGGTGACTCCGCCGCGGACATCGACGCGGTGATCGCGGACGGGAACTTTCCCGCCGGCGTGGTGGTTCCGGCGGGATTCGGGAAGGCGCTCTCGGATCCGTCCGCCCCGATCCCGGGCCTGCAGGTCCGATTCGATCCGGCGAATCCGATCGCTCCGGGCTTCGCGCGGGGAGTCATGGCGGCCTCGGCCTGGGAAGGGCTCGCTCCCCAGCTCCTGGGGCGGGAGATCAAGGTGCTGGAGATGGTGGCCGGACCCCTGACCGATCGACAGGCGGCATTGGCTCGTTCGATGGAGCAGGCGGGCAAGGGTTCGGAAGGCGGGGCCTTCGCCGGTGCGATCGACACGATCATCAAGGCGACCCGGGTCTCCGTGGATGCCGGGCCGGTCGACGTGGGACCGGGTGGGCCGTCGTTGGTGACCTACTACACCGCGGCGATCGGAGTGATGTTCATGCTGTTCAGCGCCCTTTCCACCACGGGTTGGCTCCTCGAGGAGCATGAACGCGGAATTCTCGACCGGTTGAAGGCCTCGGGAATCGGTCCCTGGGCGGTGGTCCTGAACCGGTTCTTCTTTTCGATCCTGGTGGGCATGGCCCAGATCATCGCGATGCTCGGCTGGGCGGCCCTGGTCTTCGACGTCCGGTTCTTCTCCTTCCGACAACTGGTCTGCCTCGCGATCCTGCTTCCCGCGATCGCCGCCGGGGCCGCGGGACTCGGGATGTTCATCACGGGGATCGCCCGGACCCGCCGGCAGCAGACGACGATCGGGACCATCGCGGTCCTGGTCCTGAGTGCCATCGGTGGCAGCATGATCCCGACCTTCCTCATGCCGCAGTCTTTGCAGGCGGTCGGCGACTGGGCGTTCAATGCAAGGTCCATCGGGGCGTTGCAACAGGTACTCTGGTACACGACCCCGAGCGATACGCTCCCCCTGATGTTTGGACGAATCGCTCCGACCCTCGGCCTCATCGCGGTCACCACCGTGATCTTCCTGGTCGGAGCCCGAATGGCCGTCGCTCGCTGGCGGTGAACAGGCATAGTGAACCCTCGACCATGACCGAATCCCAGAACGAACTTCTCGAAACCGTGTGCGACGTGCTCCGGACCGATCTCAAGCTCGGTTCGATCACCCTGACCCGGGACACTCCACTGGTCGGCGACGAGCTGGGGCTCGACTCCCTGGATCTCCTGATGGTGGTCACCGGCACCGAGAAGCGGATCGGGATCAAGATTCCCAACGACCGGCTCGGCCGTGACACGATGTCCACCGTCGGAGCCTTCGTGGACTTCGTCGAAGAGCTCCGGCAAGCCTGATGACCACCGATCGGACAGCGCTCGATCTCGCGTTGCGCTCGCTTCCCCACGGGGAGCCGTTCCGTTTTCTCGATCGGATCGACGAACTCGGTCCCGAACGGGGTCGGGGACGATGGCAGGTGCGAGGCGATGAGGACTTCCTTCGCGGTCACTTCCCCGGCCGGCCGCTGGTCCCCGGCGTACTGCTGGTGGAAGCCGCGGCCCAACTGGCCGGCGCGGTCGCGCATCAGGCCGTCGGTGGCGACGGACAAGGGATGCTCGTCCTCCACGAGGCGCGGTTCAAGCGTCCGGTGGAGCCGCCGGCGGACGTGGAACTTTCGGTCGACCTCGATCGCTCGATGGGTTCGATCCATCGCTTCGAGTTCGAAGCCCGAGTGGCCGGGACCGTGGTCGCGCTGGGGGCGGTGGCGGTGAGTCTTCCGGGCTCGGAGTCCGGTTCGGAGTCGGGCTTGTGAATTCGTCGGCGACGGACGCCCGGGACGTGGTCATCACCGCGGCCGCGGCCTGCTGCTCCCTCGGGGAGGGACGGCACGCGATTCTGGATGCGATGCTTCGTGACGAGGTCCGCATCGACGACGCACCGGCGATCGAATCATCCTTCGTACCGGTCGACGGCGAGCCGCCGCGGTCGGTCCGAGCCGCGCAGTGTCCGGAGGTCGAGCCAGCCGCGGGCGATGATGGTGATCGGGCCGAGCGCCTGCTGCACCGAACCATCGTCCAGGCCCTGGAAGAAAGCGGTCTGGGTGGAGGCGTCCCGCGGATGGAATCGGGACGTCCGCGACGGGTGGAGTCGATCTTCGGAACGACCCTCGGCGGCATGCGGCATCTCGGGCGGGGATTGCGGACCGACGACCTCCACGAGTATGCCGGATCCCTGACCGGAACCGTCACGCGAGCGGTGATGCAGGGCACGGGGCTCCCCCTGGGTGGGAGCACGATCTCGGCCGCCTGCGCGTCCGGGGTCAGCGCGATCGCCCTCGCCTCGACCGCGTTGCTGCTGGATGAATGCGATCTCGCCCTTGCGATCTCCTACGACCCGATCAGTGAATTCGCGTATGCGGGATTCTCGTGCCTGCGACTGATCGCGGACGGGCCGCTTCGTCCCTTCACCGCGGGGCGTGAAGGCATGCGACTTGGCGAGGGATACGGGGTGTTCGTGCTCGAGCGGGTCTCGGACGCGACGGAACGGGGAGCCTCGCCGCTGGCCCGCATTCTCGGCTGGGGCGCGGCGAGCGACGCACATCACCTCACTCAGCCGAATCCCGACGGACTCGGAGCGGCGCGGGCCATTCGAGAGGCCGCGGTCGCACCGCCGGATCTGGTGGTGGCTCATGCGACATCGACTCCGGCCAACGACGCCGCCGAGCACGCGGCGATGCAGGCCGCGTTCGGCGATCGGTTCCCGTCGATTCCGGTGACCGCCCTGAAGAGTCGCATCGGTCACACCCTCGGGGCGGCGGGGTCGGTGGAGCTTTCGGTGTTGATCGCATCGATGGAGCGGGGTCGGATTCCGGGGGCGGCCAACGCCACCACGGATCGCGAGTCCTTCCCGACCCTGGATTTGGTGACCGAGCCGAGGGATCTGGCGATCGATCGAGGCGTCGTGGTCTCGCTCGGTTTCGGTGGGGCGGATGCCGCGATCGAGATCGAGTCGATGACCACCCTGGAGCCGACGTCGTCCGCACCTCCGATCCGCGACCTCGACGAGGTGGTGGTGACGGGAGTCGGGACCCTGGTGCCGGCCTCCGAATCGGAGCCCGTTCGGGACGGGGAGATCACGCTCGACGCCGACGCCCTCGACGGCCTGGACGACCCCCGCGCGGTTCGTCGTCTTGCTCGCTTCGCCCAACTGGTCCGCGCGGCGGGCCGGTTGGCGGTCGACGACGCGGACCTTGCGGAGGCGGAGATTCGTTCATCGGCCGCGTTCGTGGGCACGCGGTTCGGGGCCGCCGACTACACCCTCGATTTCTACGAGGAACTCGTGCGCGACGGACTCGGTTCCGGAAACCCGCTTCACTTCGCGGAGAGCGTGCCCAACATCGGAAGCGCCCAACTGAGCCTGGGCCTGGGCATCGAAGGTCTCACGCTCTCCACTTCGGGAACCCGACTCGCCGGAATCGAAGCCCTGCACCTGGCTCGCCGACATCTCGCCAGCGGTCAGGCGGACCGGGCGATCGTGGTCGCGGCCGAAGAGACCCATCCGAAGATCCGCGCGATCCTCCAGCGGCTTGGAATGCTCGACGATCGACCGACGGCCGAAGGGGCGGTCGCCCTGGTACTCGAGCGACGTGGGGCGGCCCTCGCCCGAGGGGCCACGGTTCGAGCGAAGCTCACGTCGACCCGGGTCGCCTGGCCACCCCGGCACGGTCTGCGAGGATCGGTGGATGCCTGGCGTGCGGCACTCGATGATGCAGAAGGCACGGTCCGTGTTTGCGGAGCCGATCATGGTGACGAACGCCCGGGAGACCGGTTGATCGCACGGGCGACGCCCGAAAACCGGGGGCAGCCGGGTGAAGAGAGGGTCGAACGACACTCGGTGGGGCCGATTCTTGCAGTGGCGAAGGCGGTTTCGCATTCGACTCCCGGCGATTCAGCCGTCACCATCGGGGCTCGAGACGAAGCTGGCGGGGCAGGGATCGCCACCATCAACCTTGTATGATCGAGTCCATGAGGACTTCCGCCGACGGAACAGCCATGGAAAAGATCACGACCAGCGAGCGGTCGCGCGACCAGCGGACGCGTCGTGCGCCGGGTCGGGTCCCGATCCGAGCCGCTCATCCCTGGGCCGCCGCCGGCGACCGGTCGGATCTCCCCGCCTGGGTCGAGTGCTTTCTGGACTCCGCCGATCTCGACCCGCGATTCGGTCATCGGCTGGTGCGGGTCGAAGGCGCCGCATCGATGGACGCCGCGTGCTTCGAAGCCGCGACCCGGGATGCGTATCACCGGATTCTCGATGGCCTGACCCAGGACCAACTCCTGCGGGCCTGGAACTTCATTCCCGGGATCAACGAGCCCGCGGCGGGAGGAAACACGGAGGCCGAGACCGACCGTGACCGCTACATGGTCTTCAACGCCGGCCGTCACCGCGGCTTCTCCGATTCGATGGGATCTCCCATCGCCTATCCCGCGGCATCCGGCGTGGGTCACGTCGGCGAGGATCTCGTGGTGCATCTCCTGCACGGCCCGGGAAGTCCTCGCTGCATCGACAATCCCCGGCAGGTGCTCCCCGACGCCTACTCCGAACGATTCGGCAATCCTCCGCCGGTCTTCGCCCGGGCAGCGACCATCGAGGCGGGTGAACGTGAAGCATTGCTGGTGAGCGGCACCGCGAGCGTGGTGGGCGAGGACTCGGCCCACCTTGATTCGTTCGACCGACAGTTGAACGAGACGCTCCGGAATCTCGCCGTGGTGGTCGACGAGGCCTGGCCGGGCGCCCGGCCGGAAGACCTCGAAGACTGGCTGGTCTACCTTCCCGATCTCGGACATGAGACGCAGGTGCTTTCGGCCATCGGCCCGGGACCACGGGTCATCGTCCGGCAGCAGGGACTGTGTCGACCGGAGCTCCTGGTCGAGATCGAATGCGCGGGATTCCGTTCCTTGAAGGGACGCCACGCATGATCTCCCGTCCTGATTCCGCGGAAGAATACGACGTGGTGATCATCGGCGCGGGGCCCTCGGGCAGCGTCGCGGCTCTGGAGTTGGCGCGAGCGGGTCGGCGGGTGCTGGTTGTCGACAAGGAGACGTTTCCGCGATTCCGCATCGGTGAGTCGATGCTCCCGCACACCAACCGGATGATGGAACGACTCGGCCTGATGGACAAGATTCGTGCCCTTCCCCACGTGCGGAAGCGGGGGCTCGAGATCACCTTCGGTGACGGACGCCGTGAACCGGTCGCCGTTCCGTTCGCGCGGATGCTCGGTGACACGATCAAGGAAACCTTCAACATTCGACGGTCGATCTTCGACCAGATGCTCGCCGACACCGCGATGGAGGCGGGAGCCACCTATCGATTCGGTGATTCGGTCGAGTCGATCGATCACCTCGCCAGAGGCGATGTGAGGTTGCGTCTGGAATCCGGAGATGTCCGCGCGGATTGGCTGATCGATGCGAGCGGGCAGGCGTGCGTGCTCGGACGGCACTTCGGAACGCGGAAGCTGCTCGAGGGGTACCGCAACGTCTCCTACTTCGAACACTTCGAAGGGGTCGTGCGCCCGAGTGGCGATCGCCTCGGATTCGCGACCCTGGCGATGTGTCGGGAGGCCTGGTTCTGGATGATCCCGATCGACGAGAAGACGACCAGCGTCGGAGTCGTGGTCGACGAACGCCATGCCCGACGAATCCCGGTCCCCGCGAAGCAACGACTGGCCTGGTGCATCGAGCAGTGTCCGATCGTGAAGGAACGCATGCGGGACGCCGAAGGCCCCGCCTCGAACCAGGTGGTCGGCGACTTCTCCTACAACTGCGCCCCCTACGCGGGTGACGGCTGGTTCATGGTCGGTGACGCCGCTGCATTCATCGACCCCGTCTGGTCGACCGGAGTGAGCCTGGGCATCGACAGCGGCGTGCAGGCCGCGAAGAAGATCGTCGCGGTCGATGAGGGTCGTCAGGGTGCGAAAGCGGCGAGCGTCTCCTTCGGGCGACGGGTGAAGCGTCTCCGTCATTGCTTCCTCTCGCTCATCTCGAACTTCTACGATCATTCCTTCCGCGAGCTCCTGGTCAGCGGGCGGGGGCCGCTCGACGTTGACGCGGCAGTGGTGAACATGCTCGCGGGCGAGATCTTCGAAGGTGTTCCCTTCCAGGTCCGCTGGCGATGGGAACTGATGCGGACCATGAGAGAAGTGAATCGGCACCGGCAGGTCGTCGACTGGATCCGTCCGCACTCGCTCCTCCAGTCGGGGGGGGCGGAACTCCCCGCCGCCAAGTCGGGCGTGATGCGGGGAATCGATCGAAAGCATCGCGGGCGGCCGTCGTGGCAGACGGCCTGATCCGCGACTTCATCGCATCGGTCGATCGTGATCCGGACCGACCGGCGGTCATCGACATCGATTCCGGTGAAGCAACGACCCGTGCGGACGTTCTCGAAGCGGCGGTCGCGATGGCCGCGGTCATCGATTCCGAGGTTCCGGAAGACGGCGTGGTGGTCCTGCACGGACCGGGAGGCGGTGCCTACTGGTCGGGCTTGATCGCGATTCTCGGGACCGGTCGCCGTCTGCTTCCGATCGGGATCGAGACTTCGACCGAGGATCGGAAACGTCTGGCCTCGGCCCACGGCGCCGACGCGGTCCTGGAGACCGATTCGGAGCGGGCCTGGGCGGACGCCCCGGTTCCGACTCGAAGGATCATCGAAGGCGGCGGCTCGCAGGCCGGGGTCGGACGACTCGATCGGGGAGGACGTGGTTCGCTTCTGCTTCGAAGTTCCGGGACCACCGGCCGTCCCGCGGTCGCGCTTCGAACCGCCGGCGGTCTGGACCGGGTTTCGGAGACTCTGGTCGGAGTGCTCGGTCTCGACGACGATGACGACGTGCTGGCGACGATTCCGATGGAGCATGCCTACGGCATCGAACACGGAGTTCTCGCCCCGATGCGCTCGGGAGCGAGGGTGCGATTTCGGGCGGGGTTCGATCTCGCCGGAGGCGCCGATGCCCTGCGTGATGGAGTCACGGTGTTTCCCGGGGTGCCGGTGACGCTGGAAGCCGCGACCCGGGTGGGTCGACTCGACAGCCGGTTGCGCCTGGCCTATTCCGCGGGGAGTCCGCTCTCTCCGAGGGTCCGGGATGCGTTCGCCGCGGCGTGGAACTGTCCGACCGGGGATCTTTACGGAGCCACGGAGATCGGGACGATCTCCTTCGACCTCGGCGGGGACGCGCGGCCGGTATCCGGAGTCTCGATGCGGGTCGCCTCGCAGGTCGACGAGGATGCCGGGGAGATGCCGGTGGTCTCCAGGCACGGGTCGGGGGAGCTGCTGGTGCGAAGCGATGCGATGTTCGCGGGATACCTCGAAGCCCGCGGGGGACGGGTGGACCCGGGTCGGCGTTTGGAGGATCACTTTCGCACCGGTGACCTTGGATGCGTCCACCCCGATGGAAGGGTCGAGATCACCGGACGGGCCAAGATCCAGTTCGATGTCGGCGGGCTCAAGGTGAATCCGACCGAAGTGGAAGCGGTGCTCTCGGAAGTTCCCGGAGTGCGGGAGATCGTGGTGGTTCCGATGGCGTTGAGTGAAACCGTCACCCGGGTTCGGGCGGTGGTGGTCCCGGAGGTCGGGGTCGAGGCGGAGGAGGTGATCGAAGGTCTTCGCGCCACATCCCGGTCACGGTTGTCACTCCATCAGCGGCCGCGGGTCTTCGAACTGGTGGAGGCCCTGCCTCGAACCCCGACCGGCAAGCTCCTTCGCGGTCGCCTGATCGAATCGGTGTGACGTCATCTGGCGGCGGGATCGACCACCGCCACCGGGTTGCGAATCAGACCGCCGACCAACCAGGCGACGGCGATCGTGATCAGCCAGGAGGGGCTTCCGGCGAGGGCGGGAAGCGTGAGCACCGAAGGCAGGCCGGCGAGCACGATCGCCGCCAGTCCGAGATGCCATCGCCATCCGATCCAGACCATGATTCCCAGAGTCCAGGGTGACGCGGGCAGGAACAGGCCGGCCACGATTGCCACGGCGAGGGCCGTGAGGGTGAACCAGCGGTTGGTTGCGATCTCCGGTCGGCGTCCTCGAAGCGGGCCGGGGGAGAGCAAGCGTGAGAAGCGTCGGATGGTCGGGCGGCCACCCGTCGGGACATTCGGGATCAAGGCCACCAGGAGCAGGTGGAGGTAGATCGCGATTCCCTCGGGCCAGTCCCGGCGGAATCGATAATGACTGACCCGGGTCTCCCGCGGATGGTAGATCGCGGGGATGTCGATCGATCCGATCGGCACTCCACGCCAGGCGAGTCGGGTGATCATCTCCTGCTCCCAGGCGTACCGGCCGCTGCGGCCCGGGATGGCGACCGTGGACTCGAGCGGCCAGGCCCGGAATCCGCACGGCGCATCGCCCACCGCGACGCCCGCGTGGGCTCGGATCGCGACGTTGGAGAAGGTGCGACCGATCAGGTTTCGTCGCGGCTGGTCCGAATGCAGCGGCCAGCGGCAGCCCACCACCAGCGCGGAGGAGTCGGCACGAACCAGATCGACCAGAGGACGGATGGAATCGGGATCGTGCTGGCCGTCGGCGTCCACGGTGATCGCGGTTCGGAATCCTCGTTCGACCGCCGCCTTGAAACCCAGTTGGAGCGCTCCGGCCTTGCCCAGGTTGGCGGGGCAGTGGATCACCGCGTCCGCGATCCCGCCTTCGACCAGCCCAAGGGCGATCTCCTTCGAACCGTCGGCGCCGCCGTCGTCGATCACGATGACGGGAAGCCCGGTTTCCGCGCAGGAACGCACGATTTCCTCGACGGTCCCGGCGTTTTCGTAGACGGGAACGAGGATCACGATCGACGAATCATCAGGGTCGAAGTCGGAGGATGGCAAGGGTGGAATGCTCACTGGGTGATTGGTCTCTCGGGGTACCATGTTCGCATGTCTTTCAATCCCCGTCTGCTTCCACTCGCGATCTTCGCCTTGATCTTCATGATGGGCACGTCGCTCACCGCGGCGGGAGCCATCGAGGACGATCCCCTCGAAGGTCTTCCCGACAAGGTCGCTTCCCAGGTGAAGTCGAAGCTTCCCGGAGTCGTCCTGAAGCGGGATGAGACCGTCGCCGCACTGTCGAAGCCCGAAGACTGGCTGCCACTGTCCCAGGCGGCATTCGTGTTCGATCGACCGAAGAACGCGGGGAAGTCGACGCGGTGGACGATCGCCCCCGCGACACGGACTCCGGGCGTTGGGAAGAACTCGAAGGCCCGCGGTTGGACGATCGTCCAGGAGAACGGATCCACGCGATACCTCCGGTTGACCAGCGATGGGGCGATCGAGTCGACCATCACCGTGAACCACCCCAACGGCATGCTCATCCGACTCGACCCCGCCGAACCGGTGATCCGGGAGGCGGGTGCGAGCAAGGCGACGAACGCGATCAAGATCTCGGTCTGTGATCTCGGCTCGCCGTCGGACGTGGAGTATTCCGGGAACGCGCAATGCACCTGGGAGGATCTCGGCGGATTCCGAGTGAAGGTCCCGTCGGGTGAATACTCCGCCAGACTCATCTCCGTTTCCTATCAGGGCAGCGTGGGCCCGGCTTCGGTCGATGGCACTCGTCTCATGTTCGTCGCCGCGGGAGTCGGTCCGGTCGCGTTCACGGATGATCGTGACATCTCGGCCTTTCTCTTCTTCAACGACGACACGGATCACGCGGGCGTGTTGCGTGAGGTCCAGCGGAGCGAATGAACCTGTCGTCCGGATTCGATCTGCAGTCGGTTCTCGATGCGTATGGCGGCCGCACGTCCTCGTCGGATGCCGCGCAGCTGAATCCGCGATTTCTCGATCTTCTTCGCATCACCGGCTTCGAGCACCGATTCGTCGCCGGGGATGGCGCTCATCTGGTGGACGAGCGAGGTGATCGATACCTCGACGCGATCGGCGGCTACGCCTGTCTTTCAGTCGGCCGTGATCATCCCGTGCTCCGCGACGCCCTGGAGCAGGCGCTCCGTCTCGCACCACCGTCGCTGGTCCAGTTCGAGATCCCACCTCTTGCGATCGCGCTGGCGGATCGCTTGAAGCGATTCGTGGATCGCCGGGACGACCGGGTCTTCTTCGTCAACAGCGGGACCGAAGCGGTGGAGGCGGCGATGAAGATCGCCCGCGGAGCCACCGGTCGCGCAGGCTTCGCCCATTGGTCCAACGCGTTCCACGGACTCACCCTCGGTGCGCTGTCGCTGAACGGCGCCGCCTGGTTGCGCAAAGGGTTCGAGCCGCTGGTCCCCGGGTGCGAAGAGATCCCCTTCGGTGACCTCGATCGTCTCCGGGAGTCGCTGGGACGTGGACGGACCGCGGCGTTCTTCTTCGAGCCGATCCAAGGCAAGGGGGTGATCGAGCATCCACCGGGACTCCTCGCCGAAGTGGCGGAGATCTGCCGAAGCACCGGCACCCTGCTGGTCGCGGACGAAGTCCAGACCGGGCTGGGGCGGACCGGCTCCCGCCTCGCGGCGGACCGCGATGGCGTGACTCCGGATCTGGTCTGCCTCTCGAAGGCCTTGAGTGGCGGGATGGTTCCGGTGGGAGCGGTCATCGGACGGGCGTCGGTCTTCGACGCCGTCTTCGATTCGATCGAACGTTCGGTGGTCCATTCGTCCACGTTCCGGGAGAACCCGCTGGCGATGACCGCGGGACTCGCGGTGCTGGAGATCCTCGAGCAGGAGGGGCTGACCGAACGGTCCGCGACCCAGGGTGATCGGATCATCGAGGGTCTGCGGGCGTTGGCGAAGACCGAGCCCGGACTCAAGGAGATCCGCGGTCGCGGCCTGATGCTCGGAGTCGAGCTTGATCCTGCGGCGATGGCCTTCGATCTCCCGGGATTCGCCAGACGCACGCCAACCATCGTGGCCCAGGCGGTGGCGATCAAGATGCTGACCGATCATCGGGTGCTGGCGCAGTCGACCGCCAAGTCGAGCGCGGTGCT
>NYWY01000011.1 GCA_002685335.1 Planctomycetaceae bacterium | reverse complement strand
CGATCGGGGCGAGTGATGCGGGCATCTACGTCGGGCAGTCCGATCGGGTGCTGGTCCGGAACTCCCGGGCGGAGTTCAACGTCGCGGGCATCGAGATCGAGAACACCACCAACGCCGAAGTGATCGGCTGCCTCGCCACCAACAACACCGGCGGCCTGCTCGTGTTCGATCTTCCCGGTCTCCAGGTGGTCAACGGCGGCGAGGTGCTGCTGCACGGAAACACCGTGGTGGGCAACAACCATCCGAACTTCGCGCCCGCCGGCAACATCGTGGGCACGGTCCCGCCCGGGACCGGCGTCATGATCATGGCCACCGACCGGGTCGAGGTCACCGACAACGAGATTCGTGATCACGGCACCGCGAACGTCGCGGTCGTGAGCTATCTCTCGACCGGACGCCGCCTCGACGACGAACGCTACGACCCGTACCCCGAGGGCGTTCACGTCCACGGGAACCGGATCTCGAACGGTGGACACACTCCGGCGGGGGAGTTCGGCGACATGCTCGGGCGGGTCCTGCCGCGGCCGATGCCCGACATCCTGTTCGACGGGATCCTCTCGCCGGCCGCTCTGGCGTCCGAGGATCCGTGGGCCGTCCTTCGGCTGGGTGACAATGGTGAAGCCGACTTCGCCAACTTCAACCTGCCGGACCTCACCCCGAAGAAGATCTTCAACGGGAAGTACCGTCCGTCGCTCGACGACGCGCCGCACCGCGGAACGCTGGCGGCGGTCGCGACGATCGATCTGGAACCGCTTTCCGCGCCGGATCTCGATGCCCGATCGGTCTACGCCGACGTACCCGAGCGGTTGTCGGAATGGCCGATCTTCGGTGCGATCATCGGTTCGGATCACGGAGGCGAGATCGTGCTTCCGTACGAACTCAACACCGTGCTCTTCGCGGATCATGCGGTGAAGCATCGCCACATTCATCTACCCGACGGCGAGCCGATGCAGTGGTCGCTCTCGGGCACCCTCGACTTCCCGGTGGGCACCGTGATCGCGAAGACCTTCGCGTATCCGATCGACGCTCGTGATCCGGGTCTCGGCGAGCGCTGGCTCGAGACGCGGCTCGAGATCCACGAGCCCGGCGGCTGGACCGGATTCTCGTACGTGTGGAACGAATCCCGGACCGAGGCGATGCTCGCGGTCGGTGGGGCGAGCATCGAAACCTCCTGGGTCGACGCCGCGGGCACCACGATGTCCAACACCTACGAAGTACCGAACGTCAATCAATGCCTGACCTGTCACGCCCAGGAGGGCGCCTACGAACCGATCGGTCCCACCGCGGCGAACCTCAACCGAGCGGGAATCGATCGGACGACGATCGCCAATCAACTCGACGCCTGGATTGCGGCTGGACGACTCGAGGGCGCACCGCCGGCGGCGGAAAGACCGTGTCTGCCCGTGTGGAACGACCCGGAGACGGGCGATCTCGATGTCCGGGCCCGGGCGTGGCTGGACGTCAATTGCGCGTACTGCCACAACCCGGCGGGAACCGCTCGCACGTCGGGGCTCGATCTCCGGGTGTCGCAACGGAAGCCCGCGAAGTACGGGGTCCTGAAGAGCCCGGTCGCCAGCGGGAAGGGCTCCGGCGGACGGCTGCACGACATCGCTCCGGGCGACCCCGACGGATCGATCCTGCTCTATCGGGTCGCCAGCGATGAACCGGCGATCCGGATGCCGACCCTGTCCCGGCACCTCGTGGATCACCAGGCGGTGGCACTGCTCCGGGCGTGGATCGAGTCGATGCCCGACCCGCGCGACGCCGAATCTCAGCCCTCGTCCTCGACCAGCCGGTAGATCCGCACCGAGTCGATCTCCATGACCGAGGGCCATTGCGTGTCCTGGCCGGGAGGGCCGGGCCAGAACCCGCCGACGGCCAGGTTCATGATGAGGTACATCGGCGTGTCGGGAATCAACGCCCGCTGCTTCGAGATCTTCCCGAAGCGGTGGGTGACCTTCCCGTCGACGGTCCAGACGATCCCCTTCGGGGTCCACTCCAGTCCGAAGTCGTGCCAGGTACCGGCGTAGTCTTCCGACCGATGCTCGTCGGTCGAGGTCTGGCCGAGATCCCAGGGGAGCTTGCCATCCCTCAACGGACCCCAGTGGAAGGAGTGGTGGACGGTGTCGGGTTCCTTGCCCACGAGTTCGATGATGTCGATCTCCGGGGGCCAGGATCCGTCGGAAGGAAGCAGCCAGATCGCCGGCCACATTCCCTGGCTTCCGGGAAGCTTCGCACGAATCTCCCATTTGCCGTAGGTCTGCTCCTGCAGCTTCTGAGTGCTGACGTGGCCACTGGCCATCTTCCGGTCACCGACTTCACGAACATCCGCGGTGATCAGCATCCGTCCGTCGTCGATCCGGATCGCGTCGGGACTGTAGTACTGGAGTTCACCGTTGTGGCTCCAGGCGCCATCGGCGACGTCCCACTTGCCGGGATCCGGACGATCACCGTCGAAACCGGGATTTCTGACCGGGACCGAACGTGATTCCAGTCCCAGATTCTCGATGTTCCGGACGCCCAGGTCATCGACGAGAATCGCACCGGCGTCCCGATTGGTGATCACCAGTTCGACGCTGGCGGCTTCGGGCGAGATCCGGACATCGAAGGGACCATTGGTGGCGGCGACGTCGATCCAGCCGGCGGTGGAATCGATCTCGATCCGCCGCGAAGGCGAATCAAGAAGACGCCCGTCCGCGGTCTTCTGCCGAAGCTCGACGGTGGCCGCGTCGCCGTCACCGGCGGACAACCAGGCGTCGATCCTCACCTTGGTGCCGGGCTCGAACTGATCGAGGGATCGACTGATCGATGCCGGTTCACCCGGTTGCGCGATCAGGCGGGCCGAGCCGGCGCCACTCCGTTGGTCCCGACTGGCGACCACGACCTTCCCCTCGGTTCGCCATCCGGGAACCGTCGAATCCCCGGGTTCGAACCCCGGGTTCTTCAGCGGAGCCGAGGTGCCATCCACCGACACCGTGGGATTCCGAAAGAGGACGGCGCCGAGCCTGGTCGTGGGTTGCACGAACACCAGGATCAGACGGGCGGACGCGGTGCCTTCGGGGGCGTCGAGCGTCACGTCGGATCGCACCCATCGATCGACCGGAACCTCCTCCTTCTCCGGATCGAAGGGGCGGGCTTCGAGGTGCGCCAGAGCGCGACCGTTGGCGGCCAGGCACTCGAGCCGCAGGACGGGGAAGTTGTCGGTCTCCCGAATCGAATCCCGCTTGGTGGTCAGGGCCTCGACGCTGGCGACCACCTTCGAGCCCGACCGCACGCCGGGAAGGTCGAACACCTGCTTCACTCCAGAACCACCGTACGGCTCGTTGAACGGGCCCCAGGTCTTGAGGACGCGACCGTGTTCCGGGTCCTCGATCGCGATCGCACTGTTGAACGCCTCCCAGCCGGGGGCACCGCCGTCATTCGCTTCGAAGCCTCCCTCGCCGAGGAGATCGGGCGCCGGGGGGGTGCGGGTCGCGGCGAGATCATCGATCATGACCTGTCGGACGCCCTCTCCCGCTCCGGCCACCAGGACGGCGACGAAATTCACCGTGGCGGTGCCCGCAGGAACTCGGGCGGCGACCGTGCCCACGTTCCATCCGGATGCGTCGTCGGGGTCGGGAGTCGGACGACCGAGCGGAAGGACTTCGGCGACTTCTCCGATCGCCTCCTGCTCATGGTCCTTGAACTCGAATTTCAGAACCAGCGCGGCATCACCCGGATCGCCCCCGATCGGTCGCCATCGGAGGGTCGCGGACATGGTCTCGTCCGCGACCGCGCCCCCTCCCAGCGTGGTCACCGCACCGGCGTAGGCAGGCTCGGCCTGGCCGGCGGGGGCGGTCAGAAGCAGGCCGGCTCCGATTCGTCCTTTCGGTTGAATGGAGGTGTCGCCGAAGACGAACCAGTCGGTGGTGGGGGAGGTGATGGTCGAGAAATCGTCTTCGAATACGAGTTCCCAGCGGTCGGCGGTGGTCGGTTCGCCGGAGGCCATCGAGGTGGAGACCGCGATGAGCAAGGAGGCGAGGGTCGAACGAAGTGTCATTCCGATGCTCCATGGAAGGGAAGAACAATGCTAGCCGACGAAACATCCTTGGTTCTCCTTGATACCCTGTTCGCCCACCACTGTTTGGAGAATCAGGAATGCCGAGATTTCCGGAAACGTTCCTTTGGGGAGCCGCTGCCGCGTCCTATCAGATTGAAGGAGCCGCCTTCGAAGGCGGCCGGGGACGAAGCGTCTGGGATGACTTCTGCGATCGCAAGGGCGCGGTCAAGAATGGAGACACCGGTGCGGTCGCCTGTGATCACTATCACCGTTTCGGCGGTGATATCGAGATCATGAAGGATCTGGGGCTTCACGCCTACCGTCTCTCGATCGCCTGGCCGAGGGTGCTTCCCGAGGGCATCGGCGCCGCCAACGAGACCGGGTTGGATTTCTACGATCGACTGGTCGACGGGCTGCTGGCCGCGGGCATCACTCCCTGGGTCACCCTCTTCCACTGGGACATGCCGTCGACGCTCTTCGAAAAGGGTGGCTGGCTCTGTCGCGACAGCGCCGACTGGATGGGTGCCTACGCGGACCTCGTGACCAGACGGCTCGGTGACCGCGTCACTCACTGGATCACGCTGAACGAACCCCAGGTCTTCATTCAACACGGTCACTCCGATGGCGGACACGCGCCTGGATTGAAGCTGCCTCTTCGCGATCAGCTGGTCGCGGGTCACAACGCGATGCGGGCGCACGGGCACGCGGTCAAGGCGATCCGGGCGGCGAGTCCCGGACCCTGTCTCGTGGGCTACACCGCGGTGGGGTGCGCCGGCTGTCCGGTGGACGAGGACCCCGCGACCATCGAAGCCGCGAGAATCGCGTCCACCACGGTGGATCCCAGCCATCACTTCAACAACACCTGGTGGATGGATCCGGTCTGTCTCGGCCGCTACCCGGAGCAGGGACTCGAAGTCTTCGGGGAGGCGGCGGATGGTCTGGCCGACCCCGACGATCTCGCGGAGATGAACCAGCCGATCGACTTCCTGGGACTCAACACCTACCAGGCCGGTCACGTGAAGGCGGGGCCCGACGGCCAGCCGGTGGAAGTCGAGCGGGCGGCGGGTCATCCGGTCACCCACTTCGACTGGCCGGTGGTTCCGGAATCCCTGCGGTGGGCTCCGTTCTTCGTCCACGAGCGTTACGGTCTTCCGATCTACATCACCGAAAACGGCCTGGCGAGCATGGACTGGGTCGCCCGGGACGGACGAGTCCACGATGCCAACCGCATCGACTTCACCGCCCGCTACCTCGAGCAACTCGGGCTGGCGGTGGCGGATGGTGCCGATGTCCGGGGCTACTTCCACTGGTCGATCCTGGACAACTTCGAATGGGCGGAGGGATACAACCGCCGGTTCGGGATGGTCCACGTCAATTACGGCACCCTCGAACGAACCGTCAAGGACAGTGCCCGCTGGTATTCGGGCGTCATCGAATGCAACGGTGAGTCACTGGATTGATCGATGCGGACGTGATCATCACCGGTGGCGGGATCGTCGGTCTCGCCACCGCTCGAATGATCATGCATCGACGGCCCGGAACCCGGATTCTCGTGCTGGAGAAGGAACCCGGCCCCGCGCGTCACCAGACCGGGCGGAATTCCGGCGTGGTCCACGCCGGTCTCTACTACGAACCGGGGTCGCTCAAGGCCGCCCTCTGTCGCCGGGGGAGGGGGCTGCTCGAGGATTGCGCTCGGGATCTCGGGGTGCCCCACGAGCGATGTGGGAAACTGGTGGTCGCGACCGAGGACGGCGAATTGCCGGCCCTTCATCGCCTGCATGAGCGAGCGCTCGCCAATGGAGTCGACGGCCGATTGATCGGTCCGGAGGCTGCGCGGGAGATCGAACCCCACGTCCGAGTGGTCGAGGCGATCCACGTTCCCGAGACCGGCATCATCGACTACCTCGCGATGGCGGAAGCCCTCGCCGTGGAGATCGCCGACCTCGGAGGCGAGGTTCGATGCGGCATCCGGGTGCTGGCGATCGGAGGAGACGAGGCCGGGGCGGTGGTCGAGACCACCGACGGCCGGCTGTCCGCTCCCCGCGCGATCAACTGTGGTGGATTGCAGTCCGATCGTCTCGCCCGCTCCGGCGGCGCGGATCCCCGGGTGAGGATCATTCCCTTCCGTGGGGATTATCACGAACTCAGACCCGAGGCCCGGCATCTCTGTCGCGGCCTCGTGTATCCGGTTCCAAATCCGGCGTTTCCGTTCCTCGGCGTTCACCTCACCCGGATGATCGGGGGGGGCGTGGAGTGCGGTCCGAACGCGGTGCTCGCCTTCGCGCGGGAGGGCTACGGTCGGGCCTCGTTCGATCTTCGCGATGCCTTTGATGCATTGAGCTGGCCCGGTCTCCATCGGTTGGCGATCCGTCACTGGCGGGAGGGATGGGCGGAAATGCGTCGTTCCTGGAGCCGACGGCTCTTCGCGGATTCGCTTCGGCGGCTGGTTCCGGAGATCCGGGAACGCGATCTTCTGCCCGCGGCGGCGGGCAATCGAGCCCAGGCCGTGCATCGCGACGGATCGCTGGTCGACGATTTCGTGATCGAACGACGAGGCTCGGTGGTGCACGTGGTCAATGCGCCGAGTCCGGCGGCCACCGCATCGCTCGCGATCGGCGAGCGGATCTGCGACGTCGCGTTCGGCGACTGATCCGGTCCGGAGTGAATCCCGCCCTCAGCCGGAGGCTTCGGTACCGGTCGTCGGCGTGGTTTCGACGCGTTCACCACTTCGCAGGTCGAAGAGATGGGTGGTTCCGGGACGCGGCCCGAGCCGCAGGATCGAGTCGGTGGTGGGTACTGCGTCGAGCCGGAGTCGAGCGGTCAACGGGATGCCTCCCGGACCGTCGAGCATCACGTCCGTCTCATCGCCGAGCGGCTCGCAGACCCTGACCCGGCATTCGAAGCCGTCCGGAGATTCGACCAGATGCTGGGGTCGGATGCCCAGCACCACTTCACGCTTCGGATCGGCGGTCCCGTCGATGCGGATCGAACCACCGCTCGCCAGGGCGACCGACCGTCCGTCGTCGCCGACCCGGCCTTCCAGCATGTTCATCGCCGGGGCTCCGATGAAGGTGGCGACGAAATGATTCGCGGGACGGTGGTACACCTCGAGCGGGGGGCCGACCTGCTGGATGAGGCCGTCCTTCATCACCACGACCCGGTCACCGAGCGTCATCGCCTCTTCCTGGTCGTGCGTCACGTAGATGCTCGTGGTCGCGACCCGGCGGTGAAGTTCCTTCAGTTCGCCCCGGGTCTGGTGCCGGAGTTTCGCATCGAGGTTCGAGAGCGGTTCGTCGAAGAGGAAGACCGCCGGTTCACGGACCAGGGCCCGGCCCAGCGCGACCCGTTGCTGCTGACCACCGGACATGCGACCGGGCTTGCGGTCGAGCAGTTCCTCGATCCCGAGCACCTTGGCGGCCTCTTCCACTCGGCGGTCTCGCTCGAGCTTCGGAACGCGACGAAGCTTGAGCGCGAACTCCATGTTCGCTCGGGCCGATTTGTGGGGATAGAGCGCGTAGTTCTGGAACACCATCGCGATGTCCCGGTCCTTGGGGGCGACCTTGTTGACGATCCGATCACCGATCTCGATCGTCCCCTGGGTGATGTCCTCGAGACCGGCGACCATGCGAAGCAGGGTGCTTTTTCCGCAGCCCGATGGGCCGACGAGAACAAGGAACTCACCGTCCGAAATTTCCAGCGAACAGGAACGGACCGCGCGGGTCCCGCCGGGATAGGTCTTGTCCACCGCCTTGAGTAACACGCTCGCCATTCCCGCAGTGTAGTCCACGGCGAGGGGCGTCTGTCGATTACCATAAACGAACCTCATGAGTGAATTTCCAGAACAGAACGGAGGCCCCGGGTTGGGAGCGATCAGCCGGCGGATCGCGATCGGCGGCATCGGCGCCACGGCGGTCGGCTACGCCTTCTTCGGCCCGAGTGCCGGTCGGTCCGGGCCCACCGATCGGATCACCCTCGACTACTGGGAGAAGTGGACCGGTCACGAGGCGGATGCGATGGAAGTGGTGGTGAACCGGTTCAACGAGAGTCAGGACCGGATCTTCGTCAACTACCTCACCATGGGCGGCATCGATCGCAAGGCCAAGCTCGCGATCGCCGCGGGAGATCCGCCCGACGTGCTCGGGCTCTGGAATCGCAACCTTCCGTTCTTCGACCAGTGCGGCGCGATCATGCCGCTGGATGGTTTGAAGTCGTTCGGAATCGAAGCATCGTCCTACGCCAAGGCGATCCGACCGTTGGTGTTCCGCCGCGGCGAACAACTCGCGGCTCCGAGCACGCCGAGTTCGATCGTCCTCTACTACGACCGCCGGATCCTTCGGGAGTGCGGCTGGGATCCGGATGCCCCGCCACGAACGATCCCCGAATTCGACCGGATGATCGACGCGACCACCCGGATCGGTCCCGACGGTGACGTGGAACGAGCCGGGTTCCTTCCGACCGATCCCGGTTGGTGGAGCTGGTGCTGGGGTGGATTCTTCGGCGGAGGTCTCTATGACGAGAAGACCGGGCGCGCGACCGTGGATTCCCCGCAGGTAGTTTCCGCCTACGACTGGTACCAGTCGTTTCCCAAGCGATGGGGACTCGATCGTCTCCGCGCGTTCCAGGGAGCGCCGGTCGACAATCCGTCGCCCTACCGGAATTTCTTCTCCGGTCGCCTGGCCAGCACCGTGCAGGGTCCGTGGATCCCGATGTTCATGGATCAGGAACTGGGCGAGGGCAACTTCGACTACGGCGCGTGCTTCTTCCCCGTGGCCGAGGGGCTGGAGGACGAGCCTCCCTTCGGTCCGATCGAGACCGACATCCTGGTGATCCCCAAGGGAGCGAGGAATCCCGAGGCCTCGATGGAATTCATCGCCTTCACCCAGCAGCCCGAGAACATGGAGACGCTCTGTTCCGGGCATGCGAAGCCGTCCCCCCTGGCCAGAAGCAGTGAGGCGTTCCGCCGCGATCATCCGAATCGCGCGGTCAAGGTCCACGAGGAACTGCTGCACAGTCCGAATGCCTACACCACGCCCTGGATCAGCAGCTGGGACGAGTTCGGAATGGCGCTCGGCGTCGGGCTCNACGCGATCTGGAATCTGCGCAGCGACTCCGCGAGGAAGCCGTTGGAAGCAGTACAAGTGGAAGTCGAGGCGATCCTCTCCCGGGCCACGAAGCGGCGGGAGCGTCGAGGTCAGCGAGATCCCTGGCTTGATCTGTTGGAGGGCGCCTGATGCGTCATGATTCGACCTTCACCGGTCTATTCTGGATCGGCCCCTGGGTGCTCGGCTTCTCGATCTTCACCGTGCTTCCGGTCGCCCTGGCCCTCTGGTACGGCTTCACCGACTACACGTTGCTCGAGCCGCCGATCCCGGTCGGAGTCGAGAACTACACCCGGATGCTGGACGATCCGATCCTCGGGACGGTGCTCTGGAACACCGCGGTGTTCGGGGTGCTCACCATCGTGGTCGGCACGGCGCTCTCGATCAGCCTCGCGGTCCTGCTTTCCAAGCCGGCCCGGTTCCAGTCCTTCTGGCGGGCCGCGGTCTTCGCGCCTTCGGTGCTTCCGCTGGTGGCCCTCGCGGTGATCTTCAAACTCGGTTACGACCCTGAACTGGGCATCTTCAATCGGATCATCGAAGGCCTCTTCGGCTGGGCGGGGGTCCGCGGTCCCAACTGGTTCGGCAGTGGTTTCTGGGCGATGGCGGCGCTGCTCCTGATGAGCCTGTGGGGCGTCGGCCCCGCGGTGGTCATCTACCTCGCGGGTCTGCGGGACGTTCCCAAGCAGCTCCACGAAGCGGCATCGATCGACGGAGTGGGCCGCTGGGGCCGTTTCGTCCACGTGGTGCTTCCGATGATCTCGCCGGTGATTCTCTTCAACGTGATCATCGGGGTCATCAACGCGGCCCAGGTCTTCGCGGTTCCGCTGCTCCTCACCGGTGGCGGTCCCGAGCGTTCGACCTACTTCCACTCGATGTACGTCTACGACCAGGCCTTCACCTTCGGCGACATGGGGTATGCCTCGGCGCTGGGCGTCCTGCAGTTCGTGATCATCCTGGCCCTCACCGGCCTCATCCTCCTCGCCGGACGTCGGCTCGTCTACTACCGGGGAGCCTGAGAACGACCCGTGCACGATTCGAACCTGAAATCATCGGATGACTTTCGATCGGCCGCGAGCCGAGCGATCGTCTACGCGCTGCTGGGGCTGGTCGCGGCCACGGCCCTGCTTCCAATCATCTACATGCTGACCATCTCGACCGGGGGGGCCGAGCCTTCGGAGCCCTTCCTCGACGGAGGGCCGGTGGAGACCGCCGTCCGTACCGGGGCCAACTATCAGCATGTGATGACCGACGAGAACACCGACATTCCGCTGTACCTCCGGAACACGCTCTGGATCGCGGTGCTCGGGGTGGTCGGTACCACGGTCTCCAGTGCGGTGGTGGCGTACGGTTTCGCCCGGGTTCGATGGCGCGGTCGAGGCGTCGCCTTCATGGTGATGCTGGCGACCATGATGATTCCGTTTCCGGTGGTGATGGTCCCGCTGTTCACCATGTTCCGCGAGGTCGGATGGATCGGGACTTTCGCGCCACTCTGGGTACCGGCCTGGTTCGGAAATGCATTCAGCATCTTTCTGCTCCGTCAGTTCTTCCTGACGATTCCACGGGAACTCGACGACGCGAGCCGTATCGACGGCTGCGGGCATGTCCGCAACTTCATTCACGTGATCCTGCCGCTCTCCATTCCGGCCCTGCTGGTGGTGGCGTTGTTCCACTTCATGTTCGTCTGGAACGATTTCCTCGGACCGTTGGTGTTCCTGACCCACCGGGACCAGTTCACCCTCGCGCTCGGGCTCCAGCTCTATCTTTCGAAACTGGGCCAGACGCCTTGGAATCTGCTGATGGCGGCCACCACCGTGATGGTGGGGCCGGTCCTGATCCTCTTCGTCCTGATGCANCGNACCTTCGTCGAGGGCATCTCGACCGCGGGCACCAAGGGCTGAACCTCGTCTGGAGAATGCGATGTCCATCCGATCCCTGATCGCCGGAGTGCTGCTCGGAACCACCACCTCGGCCGGAGCCCCGCCCGAGGTCGAAGGCGCGTACGAGAAGGGTGAGATGGAGATTCCCGCGGCCGCAGGGGGCGGGACGATTCCGTATCGCCTGCACCGCGCGGGGAACGCGTCGCCGGACGAACCCCGTCCGCTGGTGGTCTTTCTTCACGGGGCCGGTGAACGCGGTGACGACAATCAGAGCCAGCTTCGGCACTTCCCGGATCGCTGGATCCTCGAGTCGCATCTCGGACGGCGGCATCCCGCCCACGTGCTGGCGGCTCAGTGTCCCCGGGAGAGTTCCTGGTCCACGGTGAAGAAGGATGATGCCGATGGGTGGACGCTGGACACCACGGCCCCGATCTCTCCCGAACTGCAGGCGGTCATGCAGAAGGTGCTGGAACTGTCCAGGGACCCCTCGGTCGATGCCACGAGGCTCTACCTCACCGGACTCTCGATGGGCGGTTTCGGATCCTGGGAACTTCTGAAGCACCATCCCGAAACCTTCGCCGCCGCGGTCCCGATCTGCGGTGGGGGCGACCCGGACGCGGCGGGCGTGATCGCCGAGGGAGGGACTCCGATCTGGAACGTCCACGGGGATGCGGACCGGGTCATCGTGGTCGAAAGATCCCGGGACATGGTCGAAGCGATCCGGGCCCAGGGCGGAAGACTCGGTCACACGGAACTCCCGGGTGTCGGCCACAACTCCTGGGGCTGGGCCTACGGCCCCGGCGGAGTCATCGACTGGATGTTCGCCCAGCGTCGGCCCGCCGCCCCTCTCCCCGAGGGATCCTGACCTTCCGACGACGCTGGTACCTTCCTCGATCCTTGAATGGAGCAGACGCCATGAGTGCAGGACGATCGGATGCCATCGTGCTCTTCGGAGCCTCCGGTGATCTCGCGAAGAAGATGACCTTCATCTCCCTCTATCGGCTCGCCGAGCGGGGACTGCTCGACCTGCCGATCATCGGCGTGGCATTCACGTCCTGGTCCGATGACGATCTCCGGACCCATGCCCGGGCCGCCTTGGACGCCGCCGGGGTCGAGATCGATGAGAAGATCTGGAAAGGCATGTCGGACCGGATGCGGTTCGTGCAGGGTGACTACACCAAGGCGGTGACCTACGAAGCGGTCAAGACGGCACTGGCGGGCGCATCTCGGCCTCTCTTCTACCTGGAGATCCCTCCTTCGCTCTTCGAGACGGTGGTTCGGGGACTCCACGAGGCCGAGATGGTCTCCGGGGAGGGGGTTCGAGTGGTGGTCGAAAAGCCGTTCGGGCATGATCTTGAATCGGCCCGCGCCCTCTACACATCGCTTTCGAGCATGCTTCGAGACGAACAGCTCTACCGGATCGACCACTATCTCGGAAAGAACCAGGTCCAGAACATCATGGTCTGGCGGTTCGCCAACCGACTCTTCGAACCGCTCTGGAACCGGGAACACGTCGAGTGCATCCAGATCACGATGGCGGAATCATTCGACGTGGCGGATCGTGGGTCGTTCTACGACAAGGTGGGGGCGCTCAAGGACGTGGTGCAGAATCACATCATGCAGATCGTCGGGCTGCTGGCGATGGACCCACCGGTCTCCGCCGACCCCGCGGATCTGCACGTCGCCCAGGAGACGGTGTTCGAAGCCATGCGACCCATCCGACCCGAGGACGTGGTCAGGGGTCGGTACTCCGGCTACCTCGACGTCGAGGGCGTCGCCCATGATTCCAACACCGAGACCTTCGTCGCGCTCCGGGTGTACATCGACTCCTGGCGATGGTCGGGGGTTCCGTTCCTGATCCGGGCCGGCAAGTCTCTCGGCGCCACGGCGACCGAAGCGGTGGTGGTCCTGAAGTCGCCACCCCTCGATCTCTTCGGCGCGGATCTCCACGGGGGATCACCTCCCACTCAGAATCGCATTCGCTTCCGGCTCGGCCATCATGACGGCGTCCAGGCCTGCGTTCAGGCTCTGGATCCGTCGTCGACCGGTTCGATGGCCTCGACCGAAGTCCTTCTCGGCGTCGACTTCGAGCATGCCCTCGGCCGCGAGCGTCTTCCCTACGAGCAGTTGCTCGGTGACGCGCTCGACGGGAACATGACCCGATTCGCGACCCAGGGGATCATCGAAGGAACCTGGACCGCGCTCGACGCGGTGGTGAAGAATCCTCCCACGGTCATCGACTACCAGCCGGGAACCATGGGGCCGGATGAGGCCGATGGGTTGACCGACGGGCTCGTCGACTGGATCGAGCCGGTCGCCGGGCCGAGCGATCGACCGGCCTGAGCGAGGCGGATGCTCGGAGGCGCTACTCGGAGAGTCCGGGGGCGAAGCCGCGACGCATCGCGTTTTCGGTGATGGCCCGCGGCTCCACGAACTGCAGCAGGTAGTCGTGGCCACCGGCCTTGGTCCCGACTCCCGACATGCCGAAGCCGCCGAAGGGCTGTCGGCCGACCAGGGCGCCGGTGATTCCACGGTTGAGATAGAGGTTTCCGACCCGGTACTCCCGTCGCGCCCGGTCCAGGTGGCTGGGCTTTCGACTGAAGACGCCGCCGGTGAGTTTGTAGGCGGTGGCATTGGCCACCGCGAGCGCCTCGTCGAAGTCCGCGACCTTCATGATCGCCAGCACCGGGCCGAAGATCTCCTCGCTCGCGAGCCGGTGATGGGGCTCGATGCCGCTGATCACGGTGGGCCCGACGTAGGGCAGTCCCACGGACGCTTCGAGTCCTTCGGGTACCGGCAGCTCGATCTCCACCCGTCCTTCGGTCCGTCCGATCTCCACGTACTCCCGGCATTTTCGCTGGGCGTCGAGATCGATGACCGGTCCCACGTCGGTGCCCGGCAGTGAGGGGTCTCCGACCACCAGGGTTCGAGTCGATTCCACGATGCGTTCGAGGAACGTGTCGTAGGCGGTCTCCACCACGATCGCGCGGCTGCAGGCGGAACACTTCTGGCCGCTGAAGCCGAAGGCGGACTGACGCACCCCGAGGACCGCTTCGTCGAGATCGGCGCTCGCATCGACGATCACCGCGTTCTTGCCACCCATCTCACAGACCACCTTCTTCACCTGAAGTTGTTCCTCGGAGGTGTCGCCGGCGGCCCGGAGGATGTCCAGGCCGACCGCCTTGCTGCCGGTGAAGGCGATGATCGAGGTCCGGACGTCGCGGACCAGCCGGGCTCCCACGATCTCACCCGGCCCCGGAAGGAAGACGCAGACTTCGGGGGGGCAGCCGGCCTCGATCAGGATTTCATGCATCACCTTGGCGATGCCGGGGGTCTGTTCCGCGGGTTTCACCACGCAGGTGTTGCCGCACACCAGAGCCGCCGCGGTCATCCCGGCACAGATCGCAAGCGGGAAGTTCCATGGACTGATCACCACCGCGACCCCGCGTGGCTGGTGCAAGACCTCGTTGATCTCTCCGATGAACCGGCCCAGTCTTCGAGGTTCGAAGAGGGGGACGGCCTCGCGGGCGTAGAACTCGAGGAAATCGATCGCCTCGCAGACGTCGCCGTCGGCTTCCCGCCAGGGCTTGCCGCTCTCCCGGATCACGATCCCCGAGAGTTCGTCGCGTCGCCGTCTCATGATTCCGGCGGCCTTGACCAGCATCGCGGCCCGCTCGCGAACGGGCGTGTCCCGCCAGGCGGGGAACGCCGCGTGTGCGATGTCCATCGCCTGGTCGGCATCGGCGTCCGTCGCTTCGTTGGAGACCGATGGGACGGAGGCGGAATCGACCGCCCGGGCGAAGGACTCCCGGACGTCGCGATGGGCGAAGTCACGGAAGGACTCCGAGAAGAACGGCCGGCCATCCGCGACCTCGGGGTCGCGGGTGGAGAGGGCATGTCGTTCGGGCGCCCCGGTGATTCGCTCCTCGCCGGGATCTCGTTCGAATCGACGATGAGGTGAGGCCAGCAGGGTCGAGGTGTCCACGCCGTCCATGAAGCCGGCTTTGAGCCAGGATTCATTGGATGTGTTCTCGAGGAGTCTTCGGACCAGGTACGCCATGCCGGGGATCATCTCACCGACCGGAACGTATTCACGGACCCGGAATCCCATGTCGCTGGCGGCCTGCTTCAACTCGGGAGCCATGCCGTAGAGCATCTGGAGTTCGAGGGCGGCGGGCGGAAGGCCCGCCTTCTCCAGCTCCGCGATCGCGGCGCCGATCGAGCGTGCATTGTGGGAGCCCAGGGCGAGCTTGACGCCGCCTTCGCTCATGGTCCGTGGAGTCGAATGGATGAAGGCCGCGGCCATGCGTTCGAAGCAGGCGTCGGAATCGCATTTCCGGCTCCAGACCGGAACCGGCCAACCCATTTCCTCGGCATGGATCGTCTCGTAGTCCCAGTACGCGCCCTTGACCAGTCGCACGGTGACCTGGCGGCCCGTCCGACGGGACCACTCGATGATCCTTCGGGCATCATCGTCACCGGATCGGAGATACGCCTGCATCGCGATGCCGGCGGTGAAGTCGACTTCTTCGCAGCAGCGCATGAACAATTCGAGGGTGAGATCCTTGAGCTCGAACTGCTCCATGTCGAAGTTGACGAGCACGCCACGGTCCCGGGCCCGTTCCAGGAGCGGTCTCAGGGCTTCCACCAGTCCCTCGATCGATCCCGGGGTGTCGATGGGATCGGTCTTGGCGTAGAGCGAGGAGATCTTGATCGAGACGTTGGTGCGTGGCACCTCGCCGAGATGGTCCCGCTCCAGTCGTTCATTCGGCGCCCAGCCATCGACCGCGTCGGGAAGATTCTCGATCAGGTCGAGGTACTTCGCGCAGTAGGCCTCGGCCTCGGCATCGGAGACACAGGCTTCGCCGAGCAGGTCGACACTGAAGGCAAGTCCCCGCTTCCAGAGCTTCTCAAGGGTGGGCAGGGCATCGGCGGCATCGGTGCCGGCGATGAACTTCTCCGCCATGCCCGTGATCTGGCCGGCCATGGTCCGGGCGAACATCGTCTTGGCCACACCACCGGCCTTGATCGCGAGGTCCATGCCCGGAGGAGGCGTCACCCCGGGTTGGGAGAGATAGTCGACGAGATGATCGTGGACCTGCGTCGGGGTCCGCAGCATCGGAAACGCGTCGACGAACCGGAACAACTGGACCTTGAAGTCCTCGTCCTTCATCGACCAGTCCATGAGCTTGTCCGACCAGAAGACCTTGCTCAGGACGCCGGCTTTTCCACCGCGGGAGCGATCGAGGAACTCGGTGCCGATCTCCACGATCCGACCTTCGAGGGCTGGGTCGACGGGCGCGATCGGCGACCCGGGATCCGCGGATCCCGGGGAATCCGCGGCCGGCGGGGCGGTGGGAACGTTCTTCGAAGCCTCGCGAGAGGCCTTCGGCTTGAAGAAAAGCGGCATGAGGGGCTACTCCGGGCGGGCGGTCGTGCCCGTTGGGACCCGGATTCTAGCTCGGAAAGTCGGAGTTCGCGCCGTTTTCAGGGGCTTGGAACGGCATCTCGGAGGACACTCTCGTAGACCTGCCGGCATCGGGTCGCGGCACCATCCCAGGTGAGGGCTCGGACCTCGAAGAGCCCATTGTCCTGGAGGGCGGTTCGCAACGGGGGGTGCCTCAGGACCGCGACGATCTTGTTCGCCATCTCCTCCACGTCCCAGAAATCCACCTTCAGGGCGTGGGTCAGGACCTCGCTCACGCCGCTCGACTTGGAGATCAACGCGGGAACGTCATGGCTCATCGCTTCCAGGGGCGCGATGCCGAACGGTTCACTGACGCTGGGCATCACGTAGAGATCGGCGAGGCTGAACACTCGCTTGATGTCGTTTCCTCGCAGGAAACCGGTGAAGAGCACCTTGTGTCCGATGCCCATTTCCGCCGCCATCTCGATCATCTCGGAGGCCAGGTCGCCGCTTCCGGCGACCACGAACTTCACGTCCTCCATGACGTCGAGGACCCGCTTCGCCGCCTGCACGAAGAATTCCGGCCCCTTCTGCATCGTGATCCGACCGAAGTACAGGACGATCTTGTCGCGGTTCTCGATCACCGGGACGCCCCGTTCGATGGGATCGAACTCCACGCCGTTGTAGACGACCTCGACCTTGGAGTCCGGGATGCCGTAGCGGGCGACGCAGAGGTTCTTGGTGAGCTGGCTCACCGCGACGACCTTCATCGCGCCGTGCATGCCGCGGCGTTCGATGTTGTACTGCTGCTGGTTCACGTGTTCCCCGGAGCGATCGAACTCCGTCGAGTGGACGTGGACCACGAGGGGTTTGCCGGTGAGCTGCGACACCGCGAGGCCCGCGGGATAGGTGAGCCAGTCGTGGGCGTGGATGATGTCGAAGTCGGTTCGCTTGGCCACTTCGAGGCAGAATCCCGCGTACGCGTGCGCCTGTCCCACCATGTCGCCGCCGTAGTCGACGTCGGCCGCGGTTCGGGCGGACATGCTCGCGGCCGCGGGGTCCCGTTCGGGCATCGCGGCGTGGAGGGCGGCGGCATCGTCGATGTGGGCCACATCTCCGAAGGCTCCGGCTCGCACCAGGGTTTCAATCCGTCGTTCGTCGATGTCCGTGTGTTCAACCACCCGCGACCAGATGGTCTCCTGCTCCTGATAGACCGATTTCACGTCGACCGGGAGATCCACGAAGTTCACGTTCTCGAACCGGCTTCGAAGTTCCCGCACGATGTTGATGACGCGCGTCACCGCAGGTTCGGTGCTCGGGCGGGGCGAGGGCGTCGCGACCGCGGTCCCGGGCTGGACAGGAGGCTGGGGCTGGAATTCGGGGCGAGTCTCCGGGAGCTCGCTTGCGGGACTCACCAGCGAAACCCTGGGAGCCTCTTCGACCGCGCCGCCGGGCACGGACTTGGGGAGCACGAACGTGGTCTCCATCCCAGCGCGGTCCATCGCCTTCACCAGACCGTAGCACGCCGTCCCGAGTCCGCCGGTGATGAACGGCGGAAACTCCCAACCCAGCATGAGCACTCGTAGGGGCATCGGTCTTGGTCCGAATCGACACGTTCCGGTTCGCGGAACGATCTTGGTGATCAGTCTTCGTCATCCCCACCGGCGACGTCGCCGAGTTCGTGAAAAGTCGCTTCGTAGGCCAGCAGCCAGATCGCCGCCGTGTCTTCCGGATCTCCATGCGTCGGCAGTGGATGCTCGAAGACGTACTGGAGATCCTCGCTTCGGTAGTGACGGAAGTTCGTCACGGGGGCCTCGTCGACCGGCCATTCGAGTTCGTCGAGCGATTCCTCGAGGAGCTCGTCAAGGGTGTCGCTGGAGTGGTAGAGCTCGGCCTCGACTGATTCACTGAGCCATCGATCGGGGGTTTCGAAACCGACGAGCAATCCATGCTCGTTCGATCCGAGGAAGTAGAACGCTTCGCTCTCCACGTCGAGGGCTCGACAGCGAATCTGGTCACCGGTGGACTCGACCGAGGCGAAACGGCCACTGGCGCGGAGACGATCGGCGAGACTGGCGGATTGAATGACGGTGCTCACGCGGAACTCCGGGCGGATGCGGTTGGTTTCGAGACTGATGCGGCGACGTGTTTCCGCTGCGAATCATACCGCGTCCTCGACCGGTACAGTCCGACGCCGAGCCGGTCCGCATCAAACCTTCGGGAAGAACCGCCATGAAGCGCAATGATGGCCCGCGCGAGCGTAGGATGCGGGCGTGACTGAAGAATCACCATGGACGACTCGCCGTCTTCTCCGCTGGATTCGCACGCATCTGGAAGCGCGGGAGATCGATTCTCCGCGGATCTGTGCCGAGATGCTGGTCTCCGCCGCCATCGGCTCGGAGCGGCTCCGGCTCTACATGGAGCCGGATCGGATCGCGACGGAAGAGGAACGTGACACCCTCCGGGAGTGGGTTCGTCGGGCCTCGGCCGACGAGCCCGTTCAGTACCTGGTGGGAGAAGCCTGGTTCCAGGGGCATCGTTTCGAAGTCAATTCCAGCACCTTGATCCCTCGGCCGTCGACCGAAACCCTGGTTGAGGTCTCGTCGGAGCGTCTTCTCGGCTGCGAGCATTCGCCGGTGATCTTCGAACCCTGCACCGGAACCGGGTGTGCGGGCCTGTCCCTGCTTCGACTGCTGGATCGGCCCCACCGGGCCGCGGCTCGCATGAGGGAGGCCGACCAGGCGATCCTCGCCGACGTCGCCCGCCTCGCGGCGGCCGTGGGTGAGAAGGTCGATCAGGATGGCGCCGAGAGAGAGGGCGTTGAGCCGATCCTGAGCACCCTTCCCGGTGAATCCGCCCGGGTGATCGCGTCCGACCTGGTGCCGGCCGCCGTCGCCCTGGCCCAGCGGAATGCCTCGTCCCTCGGACTGGCAGATCGTTTCGAGACGCGAATCGGCTCGCTCTACGAGTCGCTCAAGCCGTCCGAGGAGGGGATGTTCGACCTCATTCTGTCCAATCCACCGTACGTCAGCGATGCCGAGTACCAGCGATGTCCGCCCAACGTGCGGCTTCACGAGCCCGCGACGGCGCTCCGGGGCGGGGTGGATGGCCTCGATCTGGTTCGACCTTTGATCTCGGAAGCCACTCGCTGGCTTCGAAGCGGCGGATTCTTCGTGATCGAAGTCCAGTTCGATCAGGCGTCGACGGTCTCGAGCCTCATGGAGGCCGCGGGCTTCGCCAACTGTTCGATCCATCGGGACTCCGACGATCACGAACGGGTGGTGTCCGGATTTTTCGAAGTCTGAGGTGGGCTTCGGTCGCATCCCGGAGCCTCTCGGCTCAGGTGTCGCCGCCGGCCGCGGTGCGACCACGCAATGCCTTGTGGATCTCTTCGAAGAGCTGATCGACCCGGAACGGCTTGAACAGACAGGCTTCCAGGCCTTCCTGGCTCGATCTCACGATGGAATGGTTCGGGTCGTATCCGAATCCGGTCATGAGCACGATCGCCGCATCGGGGGCATGTTCGCGGGTGGATCGAAACACCTCGTAGCCGTTGCGATCCGGCATCTGCACGTCGCTGATCACCAGGTCGATGGCATCGTGATCACGTTCGATGACCTCGATCGCGCCCGAGCCGTCGGCGAAGGCCTCGACCACCGCACCACGTTCCTCCAGCAGTCGCTGGATGGCGTTGCGAATGGTGGGTTCGTCGTCGGCCACCAGCACTCGACGCCCCCGGAGCAGGGGATCGTCCACCGGTTCCCCGTCGCTTTCGCCGGCTCCGAGGATGGTCCGCGGTCCGCTGGAGCAGGCGAGCACCCGTTCTCGCGCCGTCTCCACTCCGGCGAGGATCGCATCGAGTTTCGCGGCGAGATCCGCATCGCCGATGTAGGTGGCCCGGATCTCGGCCGCATTGCGACTGATGGTGTCCAGGGGTTCGCCGAGTTCACCGAGAACCGTGGTCGAGAACGTGTGGTTGGTCGTGTAACGCTCGACCACCAGCATGTCGAGAATGTTGACCGACATCGCGATGTAGCGACCGTAGAGCTCCACCAGCAACTGGTCGCGTTCATCGAAGGCGTCGACCCGATTGGATTCGATGTTGAGGACGCCCACCACCCGATCTCGCAGACGCAGAGGCACGGTCAGGCTGCTGGCGGCGTCGGGGATCCCGGTCTGATACCGGGGGTCGTGCCGAATGTCTCGACAGAGATACGCCTTGCCGCTGGACGCCACCCAGCCCGAGATGCCGTTGCCGTCGGCTCGAGCGAAGATCCGTTCTCCGATGGAGAGTGGATCCATTCCGGAGCCCATGACCAGTTCGAGCTGTCCGGTGCGACGGTCGACCAGCCGGACTTCGAAGTGTTCGAAACCGATCACCGATCGGACGGTCCGGACGATCTTGTCTTCGACCAGCCGCAGTCGAGAGGCGACATCCAGAGGGTTGACGGTGTCCGGATCGAGGTCCAGGAGATCGCCGCCGGCCCGATCGACCTCTTCGATCATCGATTCGGTCCGCTTCAACTCCGTCACGTCGGAGACGAGCGCCGCCACCGTGTTCCGGGCGGGATCGTCGGGCATCGGAGAGCAGAGCACTTCGAAGGATCGATCACCGTGACGAAAATCGATCCTCATGCTCTCGCCGGCTTCGATTTCGGGATGCTGGGTGAATTCCTCGATCGCCTCGCGACAGGCGTCACCGAAGAGTCGCAGCATTTCCGGGGTGTGGCTGGCCAGGCGGTCGTTCATCCAGACGATCTCGCCTTCCCGGACCACCACCGCGACGCCTTCACCGAAGCCATCGAGGGCCGCGGCCACTCGAGGATCGGCGGGGACGTTCGTACCGGATCGGTCGTCTGATTCCGACTCCACCATCTCACAGGTATCCCGCAGGAGAGCGGATACCACGTCCGGAATACCCGAGAGAAAGTTCTCGGCGGGCATGTCCGGAGGCAGGAGAAGTCGGGCTCTGGGGTACGGTCTGGGTTCGGGCATCGCGGGAGTCTCCGCAGGCGGCTGTCTTCAATCCTACCGGGGTCGACCCCGCCGGGGGAGAGTTGCGTCGCGATCGACCGGCACGCGATAGAGTGACCACTCGCCGGGGCCGGACCACTTTTCCTTCGTGAACTTCGACGAAACGACTCGCGGACCACGCAGCAGACGATGATCGAAGCGACGGGCATCACCCGCAGGTACGGACGATTCACCGCGGTTCGAGATCTTGATCTCGAGGTTCCGGCGGGTGTGGTCTGTGGACTTCTCGGTCCCAACGGGGCCGGGAAGACGACCACCATTCGCATGATCACCGGGATGCTTCCTCCCGATGAAGGCGAACTTCGAGTCACCGGTCGTTCGATGCCCGCGGAACGTCGTGAAGCCCTGGCTCGGATCGGGTATCTCCCCGAATCCGCCCCCTCGAATCCGGAGATGCGGGTGGTCGAGTACCTCCGGTTTCGGGCCAGACTGCTCGGGCTTTCCCGGCGGGACCGTGAATTCTCGATTTTGGAGAGCCTCTCCGCGTGCGATCTCGTCGACGTGGAACGACGCCTGGTGGGTCAACTCAGCAAGGGATTCCGGCAGCGGGTCGGATTGGCCGCGGCCCTTCTCGGGGACCCGGAGCTTCTGGTCCTCGACGAACCGACGGTGGGACTCGATCCGAGGCAACTACGAGATTTCCGATTGCTGGTCCGCCGACTCGCCGACCGACGAACGGTGCTTCTCTCCAGCCACATCATGCAGGAGATCGAAGCGGTCGCGGATCGCGTGGTGCTGATGCACCAGGGGCGGAAACTCGCGGACGACACGGTCGAGGCCTTCCGGCTCGGCGGGCAGACTGGCGGTCAGACGGTGGTCCGAGTCGCCAGGGACGACGGATCCGACGTGGAAGATCTCCTGAGGTCCGCCTTGCAGCCGGTGGTCGAATCCAAAGCGGTACTGGCTCGACCGATCGTCCTTGGGAACGCGGTCGAGCTCACCATTGCGGGGGTCGATCGCACGGAGATGGTGGGACGTCTCCTCGCCCCGACGACGTTGGTGGTGCTGGGTCTCCGATACGAACGGCCGGATGTCGAATCCGTTTTTCTCGATCTGCTTGAACGAGATTCCGCCGGCCAGACCGACCGATCGGGGGGTGCGAGCGAATGAGAGGCGTTCTCGCCATCGCAAGAAGGGATCTGGTGTCGACCTTCCTGGTTCCGACCGGATGGATCATCCTTGCCGGTTGGGGCCTGCTGGCCGCCCTCGTCTTCGTGTTCGCGACGTTCCGAGAGGGTCAGCCGGCGACCCTGCGGGTCGTGGTGTCGATCGCGGGATGGGCGATGATGATCATCGCACCGGCGGTGTCGATGCGGAGTTTCGCGGAGGAGGCCCGACTGGGGACGCTCGAGGTTCTTCTGACCTCGCCGCTTTCCGCCCTGGAACTCGTGGCGGGCAAGTTGCTCGCCGCGATCGCGGTCCTCGGCGTCCTCGGGCTTCCGATCCTGGTTCTGGCGGGCGTCTCGGAGGCCTACGGCGATCCCGACCCGGGTGAGCTCGCGACCGGATTGCTCGGCTTGCTCCTGTTGGGGACCACCCTGGTCTCGATGGGGATCCTGGTTTCGACTCGGACTTCGAGCCAGGTCGTGGCGTACCTCGTCACCTTCTTCGCCTGGTTCATTCTGATCCTGCTCGCCAAGGGACTGCCCGCGATTCTTCCGGAGCTCCTGCCCGCGACCTTCATCTCCAGTGGACGAACCCTCGCCTGGATGGATGTCGTTCGCGGTCTTGATCCGATCGAACGACTGGACGACTTCGCGATCGGTCTCTTCGATTCGGGCAACGTCGCGTTCTTCGCGGGGCTGGCGATCTTCTTCTCGCTCGCCTCCGCATTCTCGCTCGCAAGCCCCCGTCGCCCGAGGTCGCAGACCGCTTCGGGGCGTCTGCTTTCGGGCGGGTTCGCGGTGGCGGGACTTCTGGGCCTCGCGGTCGCGGTCGCCGCGGGCACCAGCCTGCTCTCGGCCCCCAGGCTGCGAGTCGAGGCGGATCTGACCAAGACTCGGGCCTATTCGTTGCGGCCGTCGACCATCGAGCTGCTCGAATCCCTGGAACCCGGATGGTCGATCCGCATGTTCGTGGCCCAGGACGATGCCGATCCGGTCACCATGCGACTGGTCGATGAAGTGGTCGATCGAATGGATTCCGCGACTCCGTCGCTGATCGCCGAACGCATCGATCCGGTCGATCCGCGTTCGGTCGGGCGGTACGAGTCCGTGTTGGAGTCGTTTCTCGAGCGCGACGCGATCGCGATCGGAATCTGGGAACAGGAGATCGACGCTGGTCTCGAAGCGTTCGAAGCGCTTCGAACCTACGGCCGAGCCACTGGTCCTTCGATCGTCGAAGTGATCGAGGGACTGCCCCCCGGGGACCCGGCGGGAGAGGTTCTGGAACGGGTCGGACTCGGCCTTGGAACCCTGGCCGAGGAAGGCGGCGTCTTCACCGAATTCGTCGAGGAGAACCTCCGAAGCACCACTCGCCGCCCGCTCCCGAACTGGCGTCTGGTTCGGGCCAGCGTGGCGGGGAACAACGCGAATCAGGCCACGGAACTGGAAGTCCTGGCGGATGCCCTCCGGGGTTGGACCGTCGATCCGGCCCTGGCCCCGTCGGTCCGCGAATGGGCGGTGCGGACGCTCCCACCCCTCGAGCAGGTCGCGGGCGGACTGCGTTCGACGGCCACTTCGCTGGAGACCCTCGAACGTCGGCAGCCGCTCTCGATCGCGGTCCTCGCCGATTCGATCGCGGAAGGGGACCTCGCGGTGGTGGACGGACCACCGGGCTCCCTGGTCATCCCGGCCTGGAAATTGTTTCCGTCCAGCGCGATCCGCGAGTCGGACGCGGGGGCGGTGGTCGGATTCGATCGTCGATTCCAGGGCGAGGAGATGCTGACGTCCGCGATCCGTGCGCTCCGGATCGGCGTGATGCCACGGGTGGTCATCGTGCACGCCGAAGACCGGACGATGCTGCGGCCGACCGACGAGGGCATGGAATACGCCGCGATCACCGAAGCCCTCCGAACGGCGCGGTACGAGGTCGAGGAGTGGATTCCGGGACGAACCGAGCGGCCGGTCGACGATCCGGATCGGGTGACCGTCTGGGTGGTGATGCCGACCTTGCAACGGACCGGGCTCGAGTACGGCGAGACGGAGAAGGCGGTGCTTGCCGCGGCCACCGAATTGATCGTGGCGGGGGAACCGGTACTCCTGACGGTGTCCCGAAGCCTTCTCCCCCTGGTCGGTCAGCCGGATCCCTGGTCGACGGTGGCGGCCGGTCTCGGAGTCACCGTCGACACCGGGCGGGTGGTGTTCGAGTGGGCTCCGGAACTTGCCGACGAGCTTCGAGCCGGCGGCTCGGTGGTCACCTATCAGGAAATCGACGTCTCCTCGATGACGCCGAAGGCGAATCGATCGGCGACCCCGGTCGCGACGGCGCTACGAGGAAAGCGGCTGTTTCTCTCGCACCCGACGCCGGTGGTGGTGGACGACTTGATCACGGACGACGCGGTGGTGCTGTCGGCGATCACGCCACGCCCGCTCCGCTGGCTCGAATCCGACTGGCGGGGTGACGGGGCGCGAATCTCCGGCCCGCCGGAACCCGACGCGGATGTGAACGGTGAGATCTACTTCGACGATCCGGTCCCGGTCGCGGTGGCGGTCGAGACCGAGGGGTTCCTCGGAGAGCCGCAGCGTCTGGTCGTGGTCGGGTCCGGAGGGTGGCCGTTGTCGGCGATCGTGAATGAATCCGGGAATCTTGGTGACCAGCGGCTGGTTCTCGCGAATCCCGGGAACCGTGAACTGGCGTTGAGCGCCGTCGCCTGGTTGGCGGGTTTGGATGAACTCGTGGCCACCGCGGCGACCGGACGGGAGATCTCCCGCTTCGAGGGCGTGGGTGGCGGTACCCGGACCATCTTCGGATTCCTGCTTCCGGTGATACTCGGGGTCGGACCTCTGGTCTTCGGCGCCGGTCTCTGGAGTTGGCGGAGGTCGGGCCGATGAACGGACGCCTCGTTCTTCTCATCTGGGTGGTCGCGGTCGGATTGATCTTCGCCGCCCGAGGGGCCTGGCGATCTCCTTCGGACGGAGTGGATTTCGCTTCGAGCAGCGTCGTGCACGCCACGCCGATTCCCGTCGATGACGTCGACCGAGTGGAGATCAGGCGGCCGGGACCTTCGCGGGATGCGGCCCCGATCGAGATCGTCTTCGAGCGGGGAAGGCAGGGGTGGCGTCAGGTGGAACCGTTCGATGTCGCGGCCGACGGCTTTGCGGTTCGACGCGTGGTCCTCGCCGCCGCGGACCTTTCCGCGACCCGGCGGAATCAGGTGACGGACTTGAAGGACGGCGGAGGACTCGAGCGAGTCGAACTGGCCGACCCTGATTCCAACGTCACCCTCTCCTGGCCCGGCGGTCGGACCTCGATCGATCTCGGGGCCCGCACGGTCGCGGGCCGAGCCTGGATACGGATCGATGGCCGGGACGAGGTCCTGGTGGTGAACGACGCGTTGCACGAACAGGCGGTGGAGGACGATCCTCGAAACTGGCGGTCCCGTCGGCTCTTCCCCGGCGATGCGGAGATCATCGAATTTCGATCGGCCAACGGTGAGTCGGTCACCACGCTGCGTCGCGACGGGCGTCGGTGGTTGATGACCTCTCCAGTCGAGACTCGGGCGGACTCGGCGGCGATCGATCGAATGATCGCGATCATCGGACGGATCGAACACGACGGTTTCGTCACCGACGCGGCGGAACGGCGAGCTCGGTACGGGCTCGAGGATCCCGCCGCGATCATCGATGTGGTCCGCGATGACGGCCAGGTCGAAAGACTGCTGATCGGTGGCCCCGCGGGAATGGTGGGTCGCGGGCGTTTTGCGATGATCGAAGGGGTGCCCACCGTCTTTCGCATCGATGAAGCGACGCTTCGGGGTCTTCTTCCCGCGGTGGCGTCCTTCATCGACTCCACCGGCACGGGGGTCGACATCGCGGATGTGCGGCATCTGGTGATCGACACCGAGGCGGGGCGGGTCAGGCTCGATCGGGATCTCGATCGCTGGTTGTTGTCCATCGATGACGGGCCCGCGGTACCGGCCGACCGCACGCGGGTCGAAGAATTGCTGTCGATCCTCTCTTCGACCGCGGCGACCGAACTGCAGATCCAGGCCTTCCCGACCCGCCTGCAGGTCGGCACCATCGTGTTGCATGCCTTCGACGGTCGGCCCCTGGATGCGATTCGGATCGCCCGGGAGTCCGCGGATGGTCGATGGGCGACGGAAAACGGAGACGGCGTCCTCCGTCTCCTGCCGGCGAGCACGGTCATGCCGCTGACCCCGGCGGCCTGGTCCGGCACCCCTCGCTGAAACCACCGTCGGAATTCAACCGGCGGAATCCTCGACCCTCAATCGCGTCGTTGCCACCACGCGACCGCATCGCCACCGCGGTCACCCCGCCACACGATTTCGAACCGTCGGTCATCGAGGCGATCGCGGGGATGGGGTGGGGACCCGGTCGACGGTTCGAAGCGCCGCGGAGAGGTGAAGACCAGGGCGGCGTCGACCAGTTGGTGATCGAAGAGGGCGTGGAGAACGTCGGGACCGGCTTCGGTGAGCACGGTGGCCACGTCGTGATTCCGGGCGAGGGCCTCCAGCAGATCGCGGCAACCGTCACCGGTGAGGCGTCGACGAAGTCGTCCACCGGCGCTTCCGGCGGACGGGGAGTCGACCGGAGCGGGCGATCCCGGAGGCGCCCAGGGAATGGTCATGATCTCGACCCCGAGGTCGCGGAGAGCATCGGCCCGGTCGGGGTCGCGGCCGACCACCGTTTCATCGGTGATGACGAGGATCGGACCACCGTTCGGGATGTGAAGCATCCTGGCGGTCGGTGGAAGGGCCAGATCGGGGTCCAGCACGACGCGGCACGGGGTTCGGCGAGCCCGAATGACTCGAGGATCCAGGCGGGGGTCATCGGCCAGGACGGTTCCGATGCCCGTGAGGATGGCATCCACCCGGCCACGTTCCCGATGGACGAGGCGATGAGACGCCGGACTCGAGATGGTCGCGGGGGTTCCCGGGGGGGCGATCAGATCGCCATCCGCGGTTTCCGCCCATTTGGCGACGACCCAGGGTCGGCCGGTGGCCACCCGGTGGCGGAAGGACGCATGGAGCCTCCGCACGGCCGGCACGTCATCGATCACCACGACGTCGACCCCGGCGGCTCGGAGTCGTGCGATGCCGCCTGCGGCGAGGGGATTGGGATCGACGGTGCCCACCACCAGCCGAGCGATCCCCGCGGCGAGGACGGCATCCACGCAGGGCGGAGTCCGGCCGTGATGATTGCAGGGTTCGAGCGTGACCCAGGCCGTGCCGCCGCGGGCGGCCTCGCCCGCTCGACCAAGGGCCACGACCTCCGCATGAGGGCCGCCGGGGCGGCGGGTTCTTCCGCGTCCGACGATCCGGCCGTCACGATCAGCCACGAGGCAACCCACGGAAGGATTGGGTTCGGCATCTCCGTGGCCTCGCAGGGCGAGTCTGGCGGCCCGGGTGAGGAAGTCGCGGTCGTCGTTCATTCCTCCGGTTCGCTCCGGTTGGCGGACGACGCCGATTCCGGTCGGTCCGAGGTCGGATGATGGGCGAGGGTGGCGATGAGCAGGTCGTCCTCCGGTGGTCCGAATCGATGGGCATCGGCGAGGGACGCGAGATGCTCGGTCCACGAGGGAGGCGCCGGCATTCGCTTCATCGCTTCGCCGACTCGATCGATCCCGAGCTGGCTTCCGGATCGGTCACGGGTCTCGATCACCCCGTCGGTATAGAGGAGCAGCAGGTCGTCCCGGTCCAGCGTTCGTCTCGTCTCCTCGCATTCGTACTCGTCGGATTCCAGGGCGCCGAGGATGATGCCCGAGGACTCGATGGAATCGGTCGAGCCGTCACGGCGTCGAAGGAACGCGGGAGGGTGTCCGGCGTTGGCGATTCGCAGCGTCCCATCCGCGGGGTCGAGTTCGGCCGCGATCGCGGTGGCGAAGATCGAATGCTGACTCAGCACCAGATTCGCGTATCGGTTGAGGGCGACCAGGATCGCCGCGGGGCCGATGTTCGGATCTTCCGCGACCACCCGTTCGATCTCGCCGGAGAGTCGAGTCACGGTCATGGCGGCCGTGAGTCCATGGCCGGTGACGTCCACCAGCACCACCCGGATGCCACCGGTCGGGGTGTCGGAGGCGTGGATGAAGTCACCTCCGAGGTCCCGCATCGGACGGAACACGAAGTCGAACGTGAAGTCGGGGTGTTCGATCGGCGAGGGAAACAGTGATTCGTGGATTCTTCGAGCCTGCTTGACCTCCTGCCGCAGGACCCCGAATCCGCGGGCGAGGGCGGCGGTCCGGAATCGTCGGTTCCAGGTCCACATGCGGAATGCGCAGACGCCGAGGCCGGGAATGAGACCGAGGGGGGCGACGCTGATCGCGATCAGGAGTTCGACTGGATTCCCCGATCCGATGAACAGGATCCGCATCAGGAGCCAGGCGACCATCAGCGGCACCATCGGCCGGAGGGATTCGATCGGTCTCCAGGGGAGGAAGAGGCTCGACACCAGGTGGAGGAAGTAGATGCCGAGGATGCCGGTGGTGGCGACGTCCGGCAGGAGGGTGGCGACCAGGTCGAGGAACCCGAGGCAGATGATCATCCTCGTCGCGGCCTTGATGATCGCGTTCCGTTCCTGGAGCCGAGGCATGATCCGGAAGTGGAACCAGGCCAGGACCAGGAGCGAGAGGGGGGGGACGAGGCGTACGGGCGAAATCGAGGCCGCGGCGCCGAAGCCCTGTTCGTCGATCCGACTGATGAGGGTGAACGACCAGAGGGCGGTGAGCGCGAGTTCGATCGCGAAGAGCGTGCCCCAGAGCCCTGCGAATCGACGACGGAGCCACTTCTCGAGGGCGAGTTCGTACTCGCCCCGGAATTCCTCCGTCGTTTCGATGGCCGGATCGTTCGCCATGACTGCAGATTAGCACTCTTCGTCCAACGCACCGGGTCGCATGCGAAACGGGGCCGCGACCAGATGGTCGCGGCCCCGTGGATGATCGGCGTCGGTGGTCGCTTGGAGGGATCAGCCCTCGGCGAGGACCGCTTCCTTCAGGCTGTCGGGCATCACGCGGTACTCGGCCGGCTCCATCGAACTGGTCGCGCGTCCCTGAGTCATCGACCGCAGGGTGGTGGTGTAACCGAACATCTCGGAAAGCGGGACTTCCGCGGTGATGATCCGGACCACGCCTCGCAGCTCGGAGTCGACGATGTGTCCACGGCGGCTGGAGATGTCGCCGGAGACGGTGCCGAAGTACTCGTCCGGCGTGGTGACCGAGAGCTTCATGATCGGTTCGAGGAGGGCGGGCTTCGCCTTCATGACCGCTTCGCGGAACGCGAGCGAGCCGGCCTGTTCGAACGCGACCTGGCTGGAGTCGACGTCGTGGTAGGAGCCGAAGACCAGTTCGACCTTGATGTTGATCAGCGGGTAGCCACCGAGGACGCCGCTCACCGCGGCGTTCCGGGCACCGGTCTCGACCGACGGAATGAACTCTCGCGGAATCACGCCGCCTGCGATCTTGTCGACGAAGACCACGCCGTTCTTGTACTTGAGTTCCTGTGCCTCGGCTTCCTCTTCGGTGATGGGACTCACGGTGAGAACCGCATCGCCGAACTGACCACGACCACCGGTCTGCTTCTTGAACAGGCCGCGGACGTCCTTGGCTTCGCTGAGGATCG
>NYWY01000010.1 GCA_002685335.1 Planctomycetaceae bacterium | reverse complement strand
CGTCTCCACGGTCTGCTTCGGGTGGAAACCACTGGGCGTGCAGATCGCCACGACGTCCGGCTGCGCGGTCTCGAGCATGTCTCCGAGCCGTTCGAAGCGACGTGCGTCGGCCGGCACGAAGTCCTGCGCCATTCTGGCGGGATCGGTGTCACAGACGCCGACGAGTTCGAGGTCGTCGGCCAGCTCCTCAAGTGACCGAAAGTGATTCCGGGAGATCCGGCCGCAACCAAGGAGTCCGAGTCGAATGCGGCGATTCAGGATGGGCTTCGCTTGGCTGCCGATCAAGGGCTCCTCCTTTTGAGTTCCCCACTCTTCCGGGAGAGGAGTCCGTCGTGAACTCCAGGATCGGGAATCCTAGCCGAAACCCTCAGGAATTTCGGCTGCAGGAGGCGCCGTCTAGACAAATGGACGCGGCATTCTCGACGGCAAGGCAGACGGCCTCGAATTCGCCGTCGGTCATCGAAGGGAAGAGGGGGAGTGAGATGCAATGGTCGAACCATTCATCGGCATTCCGGTACCCGGCCGGTTCCTGCATCGCATTCTTGGACCAGTGGGTCATCCGGTGGAGCGGCTTGTAGTGGACGCTGGTGCCGATTCCGCGGGCGTTGATCTCTTCGATAAGGCGATTGCGCTCGATTCCCGACGCCGGGTCGACCCGAATCACGAAGAGGTGCCACGCATGGTGATCCCCATCGCATTCAGCCGGGGGAAAACGCAGGGCCTCGATGCGACCGAGCCGTTCGCGATACGCATCGACCAGCCTGGCTCGGGCGTCGCGGAACTCCCTTGCTCGTTCCAGTTGCGCAATTCCGATCGCCGCGGCGATGTCGGTCAGGTTGTACTTGAAACCGGCCGCGATCACGTCGTATTCCCACGCGGCGCCGACCCGGGTGTGCCGGTCCCAGGCGGAGCGATCGATTCCGTGCAGTCGCATCCTTCGCATGCGGTCCGCGACCGCATCGTCGTTGGTCGTGACCATGCCGCCCTCGCCGGTGGTGATGGTCTTGTTGGCGTAGAAGCTGAAGCAGCACGCGGTCGTTCCGATGGGGGAGCCGACTGGTTTATCGTGGTCGTAATTCGCGGGAAACGCGTGCGCGGCGTCCTCCACGATCGAGATGCCTCGCGACTGGCAGATCTCGACGATTCCCGGTGCGCCGTCGTCTTCGAGCATCTGGCAGGCGGCGCCCCCGAAGTGAACCGGCATCACGCAGGAAATGGATGAGTGTTCGTCGAGGGCTTCTTCGAGCAGGTCGGGGGTCAACAGGCCGGTCGTCGGATCAACATCGACGAGGCGGACCGCTCCCCCGAGATACTCGACGACTTCGGCGGTAGCGGTGAAGGTGAGCGAGGGGACGAGAACTTCCGATCCAGGACCGACGCCGGCGGCTTCGCAGGCGAGATGCAGTGCGGCCGTGCACGAGTTCACCGCGATCGCGTGGGCAGCGCCGGTCGCGTCGGCGAAGAGCCTCTCGAACTCGTGGACGCGCTTGCCGCTCGTGAGCCACCCGCTCTCGAGGACCTCACGGATGTATTCGAGCTCACGGCCGTCGAGATCGGCTCGGAAGAATGGGACTTTCATGTTCACGATGCGTCAGCTTTCAAATCAGAATTACCCACATCAGGATATGCGGGAATCAACGGGTGGGCGAAGATTCACGCTCCCGCAACGCCTTTCGATACCGGACGCCTGTCTCGCCCTCCATTCGATCGAAAGTCCATCCTGCCTTTTCGTAGAAGCGTCGGGCCCGGGTGTTTGAATCGAGGACGCTCAGCTGGGTGGACGAGAATCCAAGTTCCAGACATCGGCGTTCGAATCCTTCGATGAGTCTCGCTGCGACCCCTGATCCTTTTGCTCCAGGGCGAACGCCGATCGAAAGCAGTCCGGCCATGTCGGAATCCGCCTCGATCGTCGCTCCCGGCCCGCCTTGCTTTGGCGTCACGGCCCGCCGAAGCAGATTCAAGACCGGACGCCGTACGGCCGGATCGACGATCGTCATCCAGGCAAGCCGGAGTGGGAATCGCCNNGCNGANGCNNTGCGATANCGGCCGAAGAGNNNCNGGTCNCCTCCCACGGCGATGCCGTCGATCTCCCCGTTCGNTCCCACGGCGACCATCGAGACGTTCATGTCGGCTTCNAGATAGAAGCGATAGAGGAANCGAAGCCACTCGTCGCCCATGGTCGANGTCCCGCGGCCGGGGAACGCCTCGGCGTGGCAGGTGGCCATCCCGGCGATGTCGTCNGGTCTCGCGATCCGGATTTCGTGGGGTGGAGTCGGCATCNNTACTTTGGAGTCGGNCTGGTATCAGTCAGGAGAACGGGCCTCGGNTANCTGGAGGCAACCTGCNCGTGATTGTAGAGGTTCGCAAGGAACCAGCCGTNCGTCGGTGGATTGTGTGCGTCACGTCACNGATCGGATTCGCCGGATTCGCCGGATTCGCCGGGATCGCTCTTCATCGATCGACTTCGTCCGGTGCGGATTCCAGACGTGGAGGTCGCAAAACCGCCAGAACGGTCTGCATGGCGATCTTCAGGTCACCGAGCAGCGTCCGGTGGATCGCGTACTCCGTTGCGAGATCGAGTTTCCGCGGCAGGATCTCATGTCGATAGCACTCGTCCGGATCCGCCGCCGCCGCGAGGATCTCCTCCTCGTCGCGGAAGACGATCGAGGCGGGATCGGTGATGCCGGGTCGGACCGAAAGGACGATCTCCCATCGCTCCGGATAGACCTTGGTCCACGCCGGTACTTCCGGCCTCGGCCCCACGATGCTCATGTCGCCCACGAGGACGTTCCACAGTTGTGGGAGTTCGTCAAGCTTGGACTTGCGAAGGATGCGCCCGAACCTCGTGACCCGAGCCGTTTGCCCCGGCGTGAATTCCGGGCCGCCCGCCCTCGAGACGGACATGGAGCGAAACTTGAAGAGTGTGAAGGGTCTGCCGCTCTTTCCGACCCTGGTCTGTTTGTAGACAGCAGGCCCAGGCGATTCGGCACGTACGATCACTCCGATCAAGAGGAGCAATGGGGATAGGACCAGTAGCGTCACGGTGCTGATGATGAGGTCGGAGAGGCGTTTGATATGCATGGACTTCATCGATCAACGAGCCGGATTTCGTGCGCAGTGGAGAATGAGTAATTGATAGGCGACGTAGTTCGCAAACCTGATGGCCCCGATCCAGAAGAAGAATGCTGATGTGTCGCCTTCTGGGCCGACCATCAATATCGTGATGCAGAGGGTGCAGAAGGCCCCGATGTTCCAGTACCCGCCAAGTTTGTTGTTCCTCGTGCTTGTGATGGTCGTGCTCAGCGGTGATGCCACGAATTGGGCGGCGAAAGCTGGAGCGAGGTACTGCAAGTACGTCCCTGCCTGTCGCCAGGCCTCGCCAAAGACCAAGGCGACGATTTCTGGGCCGAAGAGGAGCACGATGGCCACCGGAGCGAGTGCGATCGACCACATCCGAATCATGACCTTGAAGACATGTCGGTCTGAGCGTCTGCCGGTACTTGCGAGTTCCGCCACCTTTCTGGCATTCACGGATCCGATGATCGAACCTGCAAGCATGATCGGTGCCGCCGCGATTCGGCTCGCGAGTTCAAACCAGCCCAGTACTTGGTCGTCGTAGTAGATCGCGATGCCGATGAATGGCGCGATCAGCATCAGTGAATTGAAGACCCCGGTGGTTGCGTTCACGGTGGGGAAACTGCGAAATCTCCAGAGGACGTAGGTCGTTCGATTCGACCACTCAAGCAGACGGAGTTGAAGCCACTTCTTGTTCCAGATGCCGATCAGAAGCAACGCTGCGGCTTGGCCACCGCATGCTCCAAGAATCAATCCTTCAGACTCGAGGCCGAGTAGTCCGAACGCGATCGAAGCCAGGGATGTCGTTGTGGCGATAATCAGTCTTACGAGACCGAGTCGGAAGAAGTCTCCGGTGCGCACAAGTACGAACTGCATCAAGACAAGGCTTGCAGCAAGGGCGGCATAGCTCGGAACCATGGTGGCAAAGAAAACGGATCCGAGTGCCTGCTGGTCGGGCCGGAAGAGGCGGAAGAGTACGGCGATCACCACGAGAAACGGCGTGATGCCGACGATGCACTTGGCCCCGAGTCCGAGAAGCTGGCGTGCGACGGCATCGGAGCGTGGCACCGGTATGGCGACATCGAACTTCCCCGCCAGATTGGGGATCACGATGTTGGGGAGGATCATGAAGATCGCGTAGACCCCGACGTCCTCGGGGTCGTAGACGCGAGTGATCACAGGAACTGAAAGAAGTGAGATTGCCTGGGCGAGAATGGTGCCGAAGCTCGCGGCGCCGAGCTGGCGATAGAAATTCGGACCGGAGTTGGGAGGTCGGCGTAGGGTTTGCGTCATGGGCGTAGCCAGATCGCCCGGAGGTTGTTAGNCAATCCCCGGACTCGCGACAGGTGGTGGAGATGTTACCCGTTGGGAATGCCGTCTGGCCCCGGTGGTCTTCGTTGTCACCCGAGTTCCAGGGCCACCGTTCGGGAGGATATCGAGACTGGTTTCAGGTGGTTACGAACCCGTATCGAGATGGGGGGCGCCTTGTTGCAGGAGGGNCGCGCCGCCCTGTCCCTTCTCTNCTGGAGGGGACGGTGGAGATCAGGAATNGGAACGCCCAGCGACTGCTCGGACTGGTTCCTGAGTCGCACCGATGGCCGATTCCGGCGTCCTTCAACGCTGATGAATGGATCGACCTTCCCCTTTGCCATGGCGTGGGGCTGCACGATGTGACCTGATGGGGTCGACGTTGTCAGGGTGAATCAGGGACGTGGAATCGCTATCAGGGCCTGGCGTCCGTGATCCTCATCTTTTCCGCGACGCAGCTCGAATCGCATCGAGAAATCGATCGGCGAGGTGCCGGTAGTCGTGGTGCTCTCGTACGAACCGTCCGCCCGCATCGCCCATCGCTCGCCGTTGCTCGGGCGTCATGTCCCGCACGCGTTCAATCGCATCGATGAGATGCTCGATCGAGTCTGCAGGAACCGTGATGCCACAGCGGGCATCGCCGATCGGGTCATTGCCCGCCGTGTANGAGGCGATGACCGGACGTTCCACGAGCATGGCGTCGAAGATCTTGTTCATGCCGATGCCGAAGCGGAAGAGCGATTGCGCTCGAAGACCAAGGAACACGGCGTCGCAGGCCTGAAGGGTCGAGATGGCCTCGATTCTGGGCATCCGGCCGAGGAAGTGGATTTCGGAAAGGTCGGCGGCGGACTCCTCCAGGGACTGCTTGTCGGGCCCGTCGCCGATGAAGACGACCTTGACTCGGGNATCTTCAAGGCGACGAACCGCCTCGATCAGCAGGTCGAGCGGGTAGGAGGTGGTGTGGCTTCCGGCGTATCCGATGACGAAGGAACCGTCGTGGTGCATCGCTTCGATGAGTCCTGCGACGTCTTCGGGGACTTTNTCCGGACGCGGTGCCATGTCGGTCTNGGTGTCGATGCCGTTCGGAATCGCTATGTAGCGATCCGCATCAAGGCCTCGCTTTCCGAGATGGTCGATCGCCTTGGGCAGGATGGAGACGACGAGATCCGCGTCGCGGCAACATCGGTCCTCGGCCCTTTGGGTCAAGACAATCGCAGGGTGTCGGGGCGAATATCCGCCGAGCTCGATCGGCGAGAGGGGCCACAGGTCGTGGACTTCCCAGACCAGCGTCGCGTCGTGCGCTCTTGCGATTCGCCGGCAGGGATCGATGTCGAAGGGATGGGTGCTCGACGCAATGACGGCATCCACCGATCGGCCGCGGAGGAACGTCCGTCGNTCGCGATCGACTCCTCGCAGGAACGTGATGATCGATCGGATCCGACCCAGCCCGTTCCCCGAGTATCGAGGGGTCGGAATCCACCGATAGCGGATTCCATCGATCCACTCCTCTTCGACCTTTCGCCCCACGGTCGGATTCTGATTCCGCAGGTGGCTGTAGGAACCCGCGATGATCGTGACCTCATGGCCACCCGCCGCCCAATGCTTGGCGAGCTGGTGGGGTCGGAACTCCATGCCGTGGCGTGGACTTCCCGCGTATTGGTTGACCAGGACGATTTTCATGGGTGATGGTGGACCGCATGGTACCGGCTGGGTCGACCGTTCCGGGTCGACCGGCGAATGGGATGGCGGCTCTGTCGAACTTCAATGTTGCAGTGTGCGAACGCCGGGAAGAACGGTCACGACAATCGGACGCCGAAGCGATCGAACCAGGTGGCGAGGCTGGCGGCACGGAAAAGGGTGTCCTGAACCAGTTGTGATTCGGCCAGCCGAGGTTCGTTGGTGAGCAGCGGTCCGGGATCGATGAGCTCCTTGAGCACTTCGGACTCGCGAACCCGGGTCCGGACGAGGTCCCCGAATTCGGACGTCATCCAGGTCTGCTGGGCCGAGGCGAACCCCATCTTCGTCCGCCGGGTCCGGATGCTCGGGGGCAGGAAATCTCGCATCGCCTCGCGGAACACGGACTTGGACTGCCCTCGGGCGAAGAGGTGTTGCGAAGGAATTCGCATCGCATGTTCCACCAGTTCGTGGTCGATGAGGGGGACTCGCGCCTCGATGCTGTGAGCCATGCTGGATCGATCTTCGTATCGGAGAAGCACGGGAAGGCTCCAGTGCAGGAGATCGGCCTTTCGGTGTTCGCTGAGATCGCGGGTGCCCGACATCCGATCCGACCACGCTCGTCGTCGCACGGCCTCGAGGCGTTGCCGGGGAGCCAGCACCGCCGCCTCCCGCCGGCGAAGGAATGCCGGCAGGTATCGCAGGCCTCTTCGCAGATCGAGGACGTTTCGATCTCCGCGATGCAGAACCCGCAGGGCATGGGCCATCGCGCCGATCGGTCTTCCAGATCTCGCCAGTTCGAGGAGACGAAGCCACGTGAACTTCCGGTACCCTCCGAAGGTCTCGTCTCCGCCCTGTCCGTCGAGAAGCACCGGGATGCCTCTTGCGCGTGCGGCAGCCATCACGCTCCATTGTGAGAGCAGGCTCATGCTCCCGAAGGGCTCGTCCTGCGCCCAGACGATTCGATCGAAGAGCTCGATGGCGTGCTGCTCGGTCGGAAACACCTTGACCGGATTCGCATTCGCGGATCTGTTCACGACATCGATGTGTTCCTGTTCGTCGAAGCGACGATCTTCGTAGCAGCTCGAGAACGTGTTCATCTCGATGCCGAGTGCCGACGCGGCGGCACACACGATCGACGAGGAATCGAGTCCGCCGGAAAGGCAGCTGCCGACAGGAACGTCGGCCCGCATTCGCAGCGTGAGTGATCGGAGGAAGGCGCTCTTCGTCCGATCGACGGCATCCTNCCAGCTCATGTCGGGGTCGGTCTCGATGTGATCGAGCGACCAGTAGGTTCGCGTAACGCGAGCTCCGCACGGATCATCAAGGTCGAATGACACCACCGTGCCCGGTCCGACCGGCTCGACTCCCTCGAACATGCACCGTCCACGCTCGTGTCCGAGGAGGCCGTCGAAGAGAAAATCATGGACCATCTGAAGGTCCGCNCGTGGTTGGTAGGTCGCGTCGCCGGTGAACTGCTTGATCTCCGAAGCGACGGTCAGTCCATCCGGGGTTCGCCGCAGGTAGACGGGCTTGATGCCGAGACGATCACGCACGACATGGACGGTTCTTCGATCGAGGTCGACCACGACGAACGCGAACATGCCGTTGAAACGTTCGACGCACGCTTCACCCCAGAACGACCAGGCTTCGAGCAGCACTTCGGTGTCGGTGTTGGTGCTGAAGGCGACGCCCTCGGCTTCGAGTTCCTTCCGGATCTCGCGATGGTTGTAGATCTCGCCGTTGAATGAGAGCCAGCGTCGGCCTCTGCGATCAACCATCGGTTGGTGGCCCTGGTCTCCGAGGCCGACGATCGCCAGCCGAGCGTGGGCGAGTCCCCAGATGGCCGGAGCGGCGGTGCTCTCGCCGAACGCCTTCTCGAGATCGCCCGTGACCACGCCTTCGCCATCCGGTCCGCGATGCCGCGCGAGGCGTATGGAACGCTCGAGCTCTGATCGAGTCCGACCGTCCGGTTTCTGGTTGAAGGTCGCGGCGATACCGCACATGTCTTTTCTCGGAGAATCACTGCTTCGCAGGGCGAAGAAGGTCGGGTCTTGAATGTCGATTCGCCATCAAGATACCGGCTTCTTTACGGGGTCGAGGTCAAGCCCGGATCGGAAGATCGTTCGCGATGTGCTCGGCGATGATCCGCGAGGCGTCACCGTCGCCGTAGGGTCGATCATCGGTCGTCGCCGGGGAGCGCGCGGCCAGAATGGCTCCGGCGACATCGCCGTGGCTGGGATCGCAGATCGTGTTCCACCCGAGGTCGACGAGTTCCACCCATTCGGTCTCCGTGCGCAGCGTCACGCATGGAACGCGGTGGAAGAAGGCTTCCTTCTGCACGCCACCGGAGTCGGTCGCCACGACCCTGGCGGCGGCCTCGAGNCTGGTCATGTCGAGATAGCCCAGCGGCTCGCAGACCCGGAGTCGTTCGATCGCGAACTGAAGAAGGTCGATGTGTTCGAGGGCTTTTCGGGTTCGCGGATGAAGCGGCAGGACGACCGGAATCGTCCCCGCGACGTCGGCGAGCGATTCGAAGATCTTCCGCAGGATGTCGGGGTCGTCCGTGTTCTCCGCTCGATGAATGGTGGCGAGGATGAACTCCTTCGGGGAGACATCCAGGCGTTCCAGAATCGTCGATGTTCGGTCTGCGATCTTCGCGGCCGCGAGGGTCGCGTCGTACATGACGTCGCCGGAGTGCACGACCCGATCCCCCCTGATTCCTTCGTCATCGAGATTCCTGACCGCGATCGTGGTCGGGGCGAANAGTGTCGAGGAGAGATGATCGGTCGTGACCCGGTTGAGTTCCTCGGGCATCCGGCGATTGAACGACCGGAGTCCGGCCTCGACGTGATCGACCGGTACGTGCAGTTTCGCCGCGGCCAGCGCGCCGGCGAGAGTCGAGTTGGTGTCTCCGTAGACCAGGACGCGGTCTGGGCCTGCGTCGAGTATGACCTGCTCGATCTGTTCCAGCATGCGTCCGGTCTGCTGGCCGTGACTTCCAGATCCGATCCCGAGGTGGTGGGTCGGGTTCGGAATGCCCAGTTCCTCGAAAAACACATCGGACATGCTCGCGTCGTAGTGCTGCCCGGTGTGGAGCAGCGATTCCCGGATGCCTGTGTCGGCCAGCGCCTTCGAGACGACGGCGGCCTTCACGAACTGCGGACGAGCGCCGACGATGCTGAGAATGTGGGTTTCTTTGTTCATGTCGTTCATGTCATGGATTCGGGCATGCGATGGACTTTCGAGGCTCCGGGTGGGCCGTGGCGTGGCTGCCCCTCGGCATCCTAGTGTTGGACCCGCCGGATCATCCCAGAAGGGTCGAATAGACCGACTTCATGGTCTCCGCCTCGGATTCCCAGTTCAGCTCGGATTCAATCGCTTGCCGCCCCCTCGCACCCATCGCTTTCGCCTCGGCCGGGTTGTCGTAGATCCAGTCGACGGCCGCTGCGATCGCGCTCGGATCCGTGGGATCGGCCACGATCCCGCATTGGTGTGCGTCGATGATCTCCCGCCACCGGGGGAAGTCGGACGCGATGACCGGGATCCCCGCCCCCATGTACTCGAAGAGCTTTGTCGGCAGAGCTTCAATATGAGCCTTGGAAGGAAGATAGGGGAGGAGCCCTGCTCTCGAACTCGCCATCCACTGGGACGCGGCCCCTTTCTCGACCCAGCCGTGCAGGATGATCTTCCCGCTGGAAGCCTGGTCGGCGAGCCAGGCGGAAAGTGGTTCGTCGACACACTCCCCGAGAATGTCGAGAACGGGATTGGTGCGATCGCAGAGTCCGACTGCCGTGACCATCTGCCGGATCCCTCGTTGTGGCGTGATTCCGCCCACGAAGACCAGCCGTGCGTCTTCGCGTGACGCCGACCCCGGAGATTCGGTTTCGTCTCCGATTTCAACGAGCCGGGGAAAGTTTCGGAGAAGCCGGGTCCGACGCTCGGGGAATCGACGTGCGATGTGGCGGGTCACGGCGAAAATCGCATCGAATCGACTCGAGGCCGTTCGCTCGATGACATCGGTGATCACGCTCACAACCCTGCGCAGGAAGGACGGGATCCACTCCTTCTCCATGATGTCATCGGGGACGTGTTCGTGCACGTCGTAGATCACCCGGTATCCGAACAACTTGAGGATCAAGGCTGCCGGAATGAGTTCGGGATCATGGAAATGCACGATGTCCGGACGAAGCCGCCTCACTCTTCGCCAGATTCCCAGCGACGAGAGCCCTCGGCTCATCCTTCCCTTCACCGACGGGAGCACCACGAGGTCGACTCCGGCCGGTGGTTCGGAGTCGCTGGAGTTCGGCTCCCTCGCCATGAGCGTGACGTCGTACCCAGCTTCCGCGAGACTGGTGCAGATCTTGCGACAGATACGGTTGTCGTCCCACGGATGGACGGTGCTGAGTTGGAGAACGCGGGGTGAGGTCATGGGCGTTTGGGCATGCCAGGGGATTGGCATTAGATTTCGAGCGAAGATGAGTCCGTCTGGACCGGTACCAACCGCGAGCCCGAAGTCACGCTGTCCGGAGTTGCGGGCCCGGCACTGGAGCGAAGACATGTTCCACGTGATTCCCACCCGGCCTTCCGGCGGTGTTCTTGACGCAGATTAGTGAATGCGACGGTCAACTGCGTCGTGGTCGTCTCCTGGGCCGTGGCCAGATCACATCTCGGTGACGTTCCAGATGCACTGATGACCGAGATCCCAGGTGTAGATGGCCACCGATGTGGTGTCGCGTGGAATGATACTCCCGGTCGCGAGTCAAGCCGCGGTAGCTCGAGAAGCACCCGAGCGCGGCTTGCGAATCACCATCGGGGCGATGACGGCGATGCCGGCGACCAGCCCGATTCCCCCGGTCAGTAGTGCCGTCGTGAAGGCGCTGCTGGCAAGACCCAAAATTCCCAGCATCAGGACCGAGAGTAGTGCGGGTCGCAGCCATCCACGGACCCTCAGGATCGCCAGAAGAATGAAATCAAGCATGCCGAGCGAAATCAACGCGATCAGCCAGCCCTGCCAGATGCCGAAGCCTGCCTGAAAATCGAAGAGGAAGCAGGTGTTGGCCGAGCCGGATTCGATCGGACCCTGTGATGGGAAGTAGTAGAAAGCGTGATACACCTCGCTTGGAAGGGCGATGTGACGCTGGTCGCTGATCATCGCGTAGGGGCGGATGTTCGCACCGTCCAGGAATCCTCGCTCGGCCGCGAATTGGACAGTGCGAAGTCCCGTTTCGAAGGGAAGCACGAATGCGCGATCGAGAATTCCCTGTGACATTCCAATTCCTGCATCCAGCACTCCCTTTCCCGATCTCCACAAGGTGATCGCGACCAAGACTGAGATCGCCCCTGCCAGCCCGACAGGCAGCGCCAGGAGCTGGGAACGCTTTCGTGCGGTCAGGCTGTAGGTGATCGCGACCGCAAGTATCGCTTTCGCGATCGGCATGCGCGCCCCGGTGATTCCGATGAGAGCCAGGAGGCCAATGATGATGATCAGAATGACGGCGCTGGACAGGGAGCGGCGGTACGTGATTCGCATCGTAAGCAGAATCAGGGTGGTCATCGCTACGACCGTGGTGCCCAGGGAAAACGCGTATTTGAGTGCGACCGAATCGAGAAGCTTGAGGCTCTCCTCGCGAGCGACCGTCGCCTTCTCGGCCGCGAAGATGACGGCCCACAATCCGGTCGAGCTGAAGGAAACGGCGGTGAAGTACCAGGCGGACAGGAGCCCGCAGACCGCGACGCCGATCCAGACCGTGATTCGAGCGTCTCGATCGAGTACTCCGCTTTCGAGTGAACCATCTCGACATGAGACGCCGATTCTTCGAGCGATCGTGGAGAGAAACGGCGTGCACGCGACCCACACCACCACGCCGAGCGGGAAGATCACCGAGGACAGTCTGAGCGAATCGAACAGCGGTGAATCCGGGTACCCGGGTTTCATGACGAATGCGGCCGCCGGATTGATGACGATCGACATCAGGCAGGCGAATGCAAAGGAAGGCCGCAAGATCCAGTGAGGGCGTGCGATCGCGAGCACCGCCAGAAGCGCGATGGACGCAAGGAAGAGAGTTTGAGTCGATTCAGTGTTCAAGACGGAAATGGTGACGATTGCAGGGGTGCGGTGATCCACCTAGCATACGGGTCTCCGGCGGCCATATACGCCGTCAGTCACTGGAGAGCCGAGTGCGGAACGAAGACGACATCACAAGAGATCCGGACGAGATCGAGGCCTTTCTCCGCATCATCATCCGGCAGCGGCGGTGGTTCATCACCACGTTGACTCTCGTACTCGCGATCGGTGTGGGTTGGGTGACCACTTCCGCTCCGAAATACGCGATGTCGTTCTCCTATCTCGTCGGTATGGTCCCAGGCGACCCGGAAGAGATGTTCGTCGGTGAAGAAATTCTCCGCGAGTCGGTGCAGATCACCTCACTCGATTTCGCGAAGAACTCCCGGTCGATTTCGGGTGCTGAGCATTCCTTCTCGGCGGACCCGGACTACACGTTGGGCATCGTCGATCAGGTGCTTCGATTCTCGATGGTTACGACTGAGGTCCGCTCGGAATTCGTTGCCGAGTTCGAGCAGGTGATCATTGAGAATCTGGATCGGATCCTCGAAGATCGGCGGATCGAGCTGCTCGGTGTCAAGACGCTTGCGATGGGGTCTGTCGACTCGGAGATCGCCGCACTCGAAACCGCCATGCTGAAGAACCCGGGTAGTGAATCGCTTTCGCTCCGTTTGGGCAACGCGATCGCCAACAAGTCGGTGATTGAAAGCCAGCAGTTGCGGTTGGAGCAGAGCGTCGTGGGTCGCCTGCTGGATCCGCCAACGAGGTCTCGCGACACCATCGGCATGTCGCGAGGTTTCAAGTTGGTCCTGGTCTCCTTCGTCGCCCTGATGGCCTCCCTCTTCGTTTCGATCCTCGCCGAATACACGAAGCGGGCGATGCGACCCATCTGAGCGCCCGGGCGGAACGCCCTTCGCCGCGTCGATCGTCGGACAGCCGGAAGGTGGTTCGATTTCTCGTCGAGTGCCCGATGATGTGCGAAGAGAATCAGCTCGAGGGGCCGGTTCGGGGGGCATCGGAACGCGATGCTGGATCGGGCTCGTTTCTCCGGCCATCACTCTCCGCCTGGCGGGTTGACGTTCCCGGGAAATGCGGTTGCGACCTTTCAGACTATCGGACTTCCGGCGAAAAACCGGGGTGGGGGTTTCGGGGCGACGTTTCGGCGACGGGAATCCGTTCAATCCGGTGATCGAAACGTCCCCGAGCCGTGGGTTCTACGCAACATTGAGAGTTCCGGCCCGTTTGTTTGGATATTGCCGGAGTACTCTGCGGCGTGAGAAGAAGAGAGTGGAAGGCTGTGATGCCTCCTAAGAATAAACGACACAAAGGTTTACATTCATGAGCATTCTCAGGTCCCTTCGAACCGCCGCCCTCGCGGCTGGTGTGGCCGCCGTCTTCGCCGGCGATGTGATCGTCGACTCCCTCGCGGATTCGACTCTTCTGTCGCGGTCGGCCGAAGCCCAGGGCCGAGGTGGTCGTGGTGGGGGTGGAATGCGAGGAATGAGTGGCATGCGGGAGATCCGCGAGCTGCTCGAGCCCAGCTTCACCCGCCGGGACATGCCTCTCTTCGTGGAGCAGTTGAAGCTCGATGACGGCCAGCGGCCGATCGTCGAAGCCCTGCTCGAGGATTACGAGGACAGCTTCGGCGAGGGAAGTGAGATGGTCCAGACGGATCTCACGGACCTGGGCCGATCGATGATGCAGTCCTTCATGGGCGGTGGCGCCATGGGAGACATGCGGGATCGGATGCGAGAGCGATTCCAGGGCATTCGGGCCGAGATGGAAGAGATGGAAGCCAACGGCGAGCCGCTCAGCGATGAGGAACGCCGAGAATTCTTCCGGGGTCGCATGGAAGGCATGCAGCAGGAGATGATGGACGAGGCCATGGACAGCGGCGCCTTCGACGAGGTCCGCGGGGTGATGAGCGAGATGCTCGACATCCTCGAGCAGTGGGTGGCGGAGCGGACTCGGATCGATGAGACCTTCGTCGCCGACGTCGAGATCCAGCTCGATGACGACCAGCTCGTTCTCTGGCCGGCCTTCGATCGGTTCATCACCCGTGAGAAGTCGCTCCCCAAGGGGCGACTCAGTGGGGAAGACGTGAACCTCTTCGCGGTGATCGACGACAGTGAACTGAGCGAGGCTTCGTTCGATTCCCTCGGAGAGATGCTCGACGAGTACGAGCTGGCGATCCACCAGGCCCTTGAATCCCGTGACGAGTACGTTCTCGCAAGCGCACCCAAGCTGTTCAAGGCGATGCGGGATGGCGACACCAAGGACGCCGAACGCATCCTCAAGCAGCAGGTCCGCCTTCGCGAAAGCGTTCGTGACACCAACGACCGGTACCGCGAGCTGTTCGTGGCGGCCCTCGAAGACGAGGCCGAAAAGGCCCGTCTCGACGACGCGTTCCTCGGAGAAGCCTACGAACGGATCTACTCGCCGACCTGGGCGCACCGTGCGTTCGATGCCGCCCTCGAGCTCGAAGATCTCGACGAGGACGTCTTCATGGCGATCGGGCAGCTCCAGATGGCGTTCCTCGCGGAGATGGGAAACCGAAACCGCGGATTGATGACCGAGCTCCGCAAGGTCGAAGGAAAACGACAGATCGACGAAGGCACGCGGATGGTCGCGGTGATGAGCGGCGACATGTCGCGCGGTCTGCCCTGGGGTCCCGGATCCCGCGGCCAGCGGAACGGCGAGGATGATCGCTATCGCGATGGCATGGAAGAACGTGACGAGGCCGCGGAACGATTCATCGAGCAGCTCAAGGGCATGCTGAGCCTCGAGCAGCAGGAAGCCCTTCCCGAGCGTCGTGGTCGTGGAGGTCGCGGCGGCGGTGGCGGATGGGGTGGCGGCAACAACGACGAGCGTCGCCAGGAGATGATCAAGCGATTCGACACCGATGGCGACGGTGAGCTCAACGACGACGAGCGTCGAAAGATGTTCGAGTCGATCCGCGGTGGCGAAGGTCGTGGTGGCCGCGGAGGCGAGGGCGGCGAAGGCCGCGAAGGCCGCGGAGGCCGTGGCGGTGGCGAGGGTCGTGGCGGTCGCGGAGGCCGCGGCGGCGGCGGTGGTGGCCAGGGTGTCGGCTGATTCGCAGCCGGCGTGAGAACTGAACAGACGTCTGGAACGGCGGCCTCCCAGCGGGAGGCCGCCGTTCGTTCGTAGGATGTCGTCCATGTCTTCCAGCAACCCCAGCAATCAGCGATCGGAGCCTGGTCTGGCTTCGGTGGACCCCCGTCGCCTGGAGTCGATCATGCAGTCGGTGGCGGATCATCCCGGGACCTATCGCTCGTCGGTCACCCCAACGCCGGACGCGGTGATGGTGGCAAGCCTGGTCGATCGCTTCCTCTGGCTCGCGTTCCCCGGTTTCTTCGGGCCTCCGATCGACGCGTCGGACTCGCAGGAAGGCTTGCGAGCGGGCGTCAGCTTCCTGATCGAGGACATCGTGAGGCGGCTCCGGCCTCAGCTGGTGACCGCCTTCGCGTACGACCCGCAGGATGGAGAGGGGTGTCTGGAGGCCGAGGCGTCGACCCGAGCCGACGCGACCATCCAGCGGTTGCTGGATGCGGTCCCGACGATTCGCGGTCTGCTGGCCCGTGATGCCGTGGCCGGGTACGAAGGGGATCCCGCGGTCCGGCATCCCGACGAGGCGATTCTGTGTCACCCGGGGCTCCACGCCCTGGTGGTTCATCGTTTCGCCCATGAGATGCATCAGGCCGGCGTACCGCTGCTCCCTCGGATGCTTGCGGAGGTCTCCCATGCCCGGACCGGAATCGACCTGCATCCGGGGGCGATCATCGGTGGGGGCTGCTTCATCGATCACGGGACCGGGGTGGTGATCGGAGAAACCACGATCATCGGCGAGCGATGCCGTCTCTATCAGGGAGTGACCCTGGGAGCCCGGCGAATCGAGCGGAACGCGGACGGCGTCATCCGGAGAGGTTATCGACGCCATCCGACCCTCGAAGACGAGGTGACCGTGTACGCCGGCGCCACGATTCTCGGGGGCGAGACGGTGATCGGGCGGGGTTCCGTGGTCAATGGTGGTGTGTTCCTGGTGCAATCGGTTCCGGCCGGCTCGGTGGTGTCCGGGCCGCGACTCGAAGTCAATCTCCGACCCCGTTGACGAGGATCGGGGGGTTCCTTCGAGGATCTCGCTCGCTGGTTTCGTAGAATGGTGCTCGGCGATTGCCGACCCCCCTTTTCTCGGGGGTGACACGGTCGTCGCTGATCGATTCATCCGACCTCAGGAGCCCGCATGACCTCGCATGATCACTTTGGTGCCCGAGCAACCCTCGAGACTCCGTCCGGAGACCGCACCTGGTACCGGCTCGACGCCCTCACCGGCCTCGGCGACATCGCCACGCTTCCCATGTCCATCAAGGTGCTCCTGGAGAGCTGCCTTCGGAATTGTGATGGCCACGTGGTGACCGAAGAGCATGTCAAGGCCCTGGCCGGCTACGACCCGACGAAGGTCGGGGAGACCGAGATCGCCTTCACCCCGGGACGGGTGGTCCTGCAGGATTTCACCGGCGTGCCCTGCGTGGTGGACCTCGCCGCGATGCGAAATGCGATGGAATCCCTCGGGGGTGATCCTCAGAAGGTGAATCCGCTCGTTCCCTGCGATCTCGTCATCGACCACTCGGTGCAGGTCGACGCCTTCAACTCCGGGGTGGCACTGACGATCAATGCGGAGAAGGAGTTCGAGCGGAACAAGGAACGCTACGAATTCCTGAAGTGGGGGCAGCAGGCATTCGACAACTTCCGCGTCGTTCCGCCGGCCACCGGAATCGTGCATCAGGTCAACCTCGAATACCTCGCGCGGGTCACCTGGGAGCGCGATGGCGTGCTCTTCCCCGACTCGCTGGTGGGGACCGACAGCCACACCACCATGATCAACGGACTCGGGGTCCTCGGTTGGGGCGTCGGTGGAATCGAGGCCGAAGCGGTGATGCTCGGGCAGCCGATCTACATGCTGATTCCCGAGGTCGTGGGAATGCGACTGGTGGGGGCTCTGCCGGAAGGCACCACGGCCACCGACCTGGTCCTGCGGATCACCGAGGTGCTGCGGGCTCACGGTGTGGTCGGCAAGTTTGTCGAGTTCTTCGGATCCGGCCTCGCCGACATGACGCTCGCGACTCGAGCGACGATCGCGAACATGGCCCCCGAGTACGGGGCGACCTGTGGCTTCTTCCCGGTCGACGATCGGACTCTCGAGTATCTCCGGCTCTCGGGCCGAGACGAGGATCTCATCGGCACGGTCGAGGCCTATTCCAAGGCGCAGGGCTTCTGGCGGGACGATTCCATCGAGGCTCGGTTCACCGATGTCCTTGAATTGGACATGTCCACGGTCAGGCCGGCTCTGGCGGGGCCCAAGCGTCCCCAGGACCGGGTGACCCTTTCGGACATGCAGTCCTCCTGGAGGCGGATGCTGGAAGACACGTTCGGTCGAGAGGGTGCCGATGGTGCGCCCCGGGTCGATCGGTGGATGGGAGAAGGCGGCATCGGCGAGGACGTCGGGACCACCGCGGTCGCGGATCCGCCGGCGGCGGCCGTCTCCCTCGAAGGGGAGTTGTTCGAGTTGAAGGATGGTGACGTCGTGGTCGCGGCCATCACGTCCTGCACCAACACCAGCAATCCCAGCGTGATGGTGGGAGCCGGTCTGCTGGCCAAGAAGGCGCGGGCTCTCGGTCTCAATCGGAAGCCGTGGGTCAAGACATCCCTCGCTCCCGGATCGAAGGTGGTCACGGATTACCTCGAGAAGGCCGACCTGCTCGATGACCTCGAGGCGTGCGGTTTCTATCTCGTGGGCTACGGCTGCACGACCTGCATTGGAAACTCGGGCCCGCTTCCCGAGGAGATCTCGCAGGCGATCCGGGCGAATGATCTCGTCGCCTCCAGCGTGTTGAGCGGCAATCGAAACTTCGAGGGACGGATCCACGCGGATATCAAGGCCAACTTCCTCGCCTCGCCTCCCTTGGTGGTGGCGTACGCGATCGCGGGAACCGTGGACATCGATTTCGAAGTCGAGCCGCTTGGAACCGACGCCTCCGGACGGGACGTGTTCCTGAAGGACGTCTGGCCGAGCACGGCGGAGGTCGAAGAGACCGTCTCCCGGGCGCTCGGTCGCTCCCAGTTCATCGAGCAGTACGCCGACGTGTTCACGGGCAGCGAGGAATGGCAGGCGATCGAGACCGTGGCGGGCGACATGTACCGCTGGGACGCCGCCTCAACCTACGTCCAGGATCCGCCGTTCTTCTCGGGCATGACCCTCGACGTCCAGCCGATCCGGTCGGTCCACAATGCTCGCTGCCTGGCGCTGCTCGGGGATTCGGTCACCACGGATCACATCTCGCCGGCAGGAGCGATCAAGTCGGATTCGCCGGCCGGGCAGTACCTGGTTGAAAATGGAGTCCCGATCTCCTTGTTCAACAGTTTCGGTTCCCGACGCGGCAACGACCGGGTGATGACTCGGGGAACCTTTGCCAACATCCGGATCCGCAATCTGCTCGCGCCGGGAACCGAGGGGGGCTACACCACGGACTTCCTCGACGGTCAGGTGAAGTACATCTACGACGCGGCCATGAACTACCGGGAGTCAGGGGTCCCACTGGTGGTCCTCGCGGGTGCCGACTACGGCATGGGCTCGAGCCGTGACTGGGCGGCCAAGGGCACGAATCTCCTCGGGGTCAAGGCGGTCATGGCCAAGAGCTTCGAGCGAATTCACCGGTCGAATCTGGTGTTCATGGGTGTGCTGCCATTGCAGTTCCGGGAAGGCGAGGATGCCCAGGGGCTTGGGTTGGACGGCACGGAGACGTTCGACGTCGACGTCTCTGATGATCTTCGGCCGAGGCAGGAGATCAAGGTCGTGGCTCGGCACGCCTCCGGTTCGGAAAAGACGTTCTATGCACTGGCCCGGGTCGACACCCCGGTGGAGGTCGACTACTACCGCAACGGTGGAATCCTCCCGACGGTTCTCCGCAAGATGGCTTCGGCCTGAGTGGCTTCGCCTCCACGTGCCGCTTGCGGCGGGTGAGGACGGCGACACACGACTTCACGCGACGGCCCGCCCCATTTCGGGGCGGGCCGTCTTTCCGGCCACCAGCGTGCGAGGGAGCACTCGTGGCCACCATGGCTGGTCGGTTCCTTCTGGCCGGTGCGTTTCCGCGATGACGGCAGCGGAGGATTGAGACGCGTCTAAGGTCGGCCCCATGCGACGATCGACCGGCCGTCCGCCGCGATGGCGAGCGGCGTGTGAACTGTCCAATGCCGTGCTTGACGAGTTGTTCGGTACGAGCGCACCCGGTGTCCGCGAGACCTGGGAGGTCTTGCGAGGAATGGCGGGCATCACCTCGGATTCGCCGGGGGATGGTCGTACCGCAACGCCGCCGCGGGGCATGAAGACGCTCACCGTCATCGCGCCGTACCGCCCTCCACTGTCTGGATTGATCACCACGGCCAAGTACGACGCGATCTCGGAGCCCTGGCGAGTCCTTGGTCATCGGCTCGGCCTCGAGCTTTCGGCACGCTTCGACTGGTCGGTTGCCACTCGACGGCCGATCGTGGTGCCGGTTCCATCACCGACGTGGCGACGTTGGCACCGCGGCATCGATCACACGGCGTTGCTTGCTTCTTCCGCTGCGACTTGCCTGGGGGTCCGTTCCCATCGGTGGCTTCGGAGCGAGTGGCGTTCTCCTCAGGCGATGGCGACCAGCAGCGATCGGGCGACGGTCGCCCGCTCCGTCGGTCCGTCCGTCTTCTGGTGGGCGAGTCGGCTCTGGAGCAGACGTCAAAGGCTGGCGGTCGACCGGCCTGTCGTGGTGATCGATGACGTCTGCACCACTGGCGCCACCTTGGAGGCGTGTGGAGGGGTTCTGTCTCGGATGGGCTTCGTTTCCGTCCATGGAGCCGTGGTGGCTCGCTGTGATCTGGACCAACCAGCAGGTTTTCCACGAACCATCGACAAGTGACGGACGTTTTCAAAATTGCCGCCGTATTCTTGCGGACGGTTTTTTGCCCTCGATCCCAGCTGGAAAGGGGATGGTGCGGCATTCGGAGATCGCCTGGAACGGCACCGAAGAGCGATAAGCGTCGTTTTTTCCGGACCTTTTCTCGGGAAGCGAAGTTATCAACCAGTCTGGAAGAGGCCAGGCGTCGCGCGATTCGTCGAAAAAGTGTCCCGGACCCCCGATTTTGGTTGGGTGGTTGGGTTGACACCGTGTGGGGTTCCAATAGGATGCCCCGTCTCCCCAGTGCGAAACGCGTTGGGGGGCTTCGGCCAGAAACGGTCGTCGAACTCTCTGACAAGTGAACGATTCAGACACGCCGCGAGGATGTAACTGAAGCCAAGGCTGTTCCAACAGTCTTGGTGGAAGTATCCCAATGTGGGCGGTCCCTTACAGCCGGACCGTCCTTCGGACATCCTTGTGATACCAGAATCATTTCCTAACA
>NYWY01000009.1 GCA_002685335.1 Planctomycetaceae bacterium | reverse complement strand
TGGATTCATCCCAGTTCTACTACGGAGACCTCGAGGGTGAGAAGCACCTTCGATACGTCCCGAATGCAGGGCACTCCCTCCGCAATACCGATGCGATTCCCGGGATTCTCGGTTATTACCAGAGTGTTCTTGCCGGTCAGGATCGACCGAATATGAACTGGGTACTGTCTCCTGACGGCACCATCACGGTCACGACCGAGCAGGAACCTTCTCAGGTCCTCCTCTGGCAGGCGACCAACCCCGACGCCCGTGACTTCCGTCTGGACAGCATCGGCCCCGCCTTCAAGAGCACGCCTCTCCAACCAGGAAAGGGCGGTCGATACGTCGGCAAGCTCGACGTGCCTGAGAAGGGATGGACCGCGGGATTCATCGAACTCACCTTCGAAGGAGCGGGAACCAGCCCCATGAAGTTCACCACCGAGGTCAACGTCGTGCCCCGAGCCCTTCCCTTCGAGGAGAAGGCCGGCGACCAGGAAACCTGGGTGACGGTCGCCTGCGACGTCCCCAACGACCAGGCAGCCAACCAGTTGGCGACCATGGCGTGGCCCCTGGCGGACAGCAGGCCGGGGATCTCCGAATTCTCAATTCACCGAAACGGTCGACGTTTCCTCTTTCATTGGAAGCCCGACCTCGACGCGCTTGATGACGCGATCGGACTCATGCAAATTCTCAAGCAACAGGGCTGCGAGAACGTGCAGGTCCAACTCGAATCCGGCACCGAGATCACCCGCATGCCGAAGGGCATGAAGCAAATCGAACGTGACACCGCCACACCCGGATGAACGGTTCCGCATTCCTCAGGGCCAAGTCCGTGGATCGAAAGAGCCCTCCACTGCATGCGGGTGGGGCATTGGAAGATCCAGGCCGGTGATTGATTCGAAGAGCGGTTCCGCATTCTTCCGAATTCGTGCCCTCGTTCAGAAGAACCACTCGGTTTTCGGAAATGCAGTGCCGTTTCAGGATAAATCCCTAGAATGTGGGGAGGTATCTGGTTGATGTTGATCGAACAGATCTCATCACGAATTCTTCTGCAATCAGTGAGTCGAGAAAGATGAAGATGATGAACGGCACCCCCTTTTTGTGCGTCCTGCTTGCGGTTCTCGTCTCTTCCTCGAGCTCCGGGGTGGCGCCCGCGGCTTCGGTGGAAAACGAGTCTCTCGTCCCGCAGGTCACCCCGGAGCGTTTGCTTGCAGGGGAGCAGTACACGCGGGAAAGCGACGGTGTGCTCGGCTGGCTCGTGCAGTTGCGGAATCCTCGCGGCTCGGCCTTGGATCTCGAACGGCGAGCGAGAACCACCATCGACAAGGTTCTTGCCGACGCCCCGGGCGGCATCGAGGTCCGCGACCGGTACGACCATGCCCTGATCGGCTTCTCCGCATTCATGTCCCGCGAGACCGCGGAAACCCTCTTGCAGCATCCGCTGGTTCTTCGAGTCGAGCCGGATCTCATCGTCCACGGGGCAGGCGACGAGGCGCCCATCAACCCGGATCTCCCTGATTCCTGGGGACTGCGACGGATCTCGAGCCCGGGTGGTCTCGCCCCCGCCTTCGATCCGTGCGGAGCGGATGGTCAGGGCGTCAACGTCATCATCGTGGACAGTGGGATCAATCCCGCCCAGACGGAGTTTTCGGGGCGCATTGCCGCGACGCTGAACTTCTACCCCGACGACAATCCCAGCGGTGACGACACCAACGGCCACGGCACGCGGTCGGCCTCGATCGCGTCCGGCTCGGTCTCCGGTGTGGCACGTGGATCATCGATCACCTCGCTTCGGGTCCTCGGCCCCCAGAACTCGGGCTCTCTCGCCAACGTCGTCGCCGGTCTCAACTGGATCGCCAACCCAGGGAACATCGGGACGCCGGCCGTGGCGAACATGTCCCTCGCGACGAGTTGGTACGGAAACCAGATGTTCATCCTGGGCATCGCCATCAATGCCGTCCTCGACCGGGGCATCCCCATCTTCGCTGCGGCAGGGAACGCCTCGCTGCCCACCTACATGAACTTTCCGGCCGCCAAGACGGGGGTCTGCGCCGTCGGCGCTTCCGACGTCACCGACAAGGCGGGGATCTATTCCAACTTCGGTACGCTGGTCGGCATCTGGGCCCCGGGCAGTCTGATCAGCTCGGCGGACTGGAAACATCCGGACGGTGGGCTCATGCTCCGGACCGGTACTTCGGCCGCATCACCCTTTGCGGCCGGGGTCGCGGCGCAGTTCCTCCAGCGGTTCATCACCGACGCCGACTATGAATCGCCGAGGCTGGTCGTGTCACGCACCTATCTTTCCCTGATGCAGAGTGCGGTCGAGGGGCAGCTTTCGAGTGACGAGTCCGACCGGTACGGATCGCCCTGGGCGAACGGAAATCTCGGCGGCGCGGCCAACCGACTCCTTCAGATCTGCCCCGAGGAGACCGGTGCCGTTTGTGGCGACACGCTCGAATGGAGCGAAGGTGCTGCTTCGATCGTCTATGGAGATGGGATCGGTGCCGTTCCCAACGGAACCACCTGTCGCAGGACGGTGTGGAATCCCGCCGGACCCGTCAACGTCACGTTCAACGCGGTGGCGATCGGAACGAACTCGAGTGGATCACCGTTGTCCACCCTCAGGGTCACCGACCGATCGACCGGTTCGGTCGTCTGGGATGCCGCCTCGTCAATGGGCAACGGTTTCGGTGCCAGCTACAAAAATCTGCAGGTGAGCTCGAGCACCAACCTCGGACTCGAGATCGAATGGACCTCTTCGGATTCCGCGACCGATCCGGTCGGCTACGGCTATGCGGCCACCGCACTCGTCATCGGTGCCTGCCCCGGTGACATCGACGGCGATGGTTCCGTCGGCGGTGCGGATCTCGCCGGTCTGCTCGTGGCCTGGGGGGCGTGCCCACTCGGCACGCCGTGTGTCGGAGACTTGAACCTCGACGGTGTGGTCGATGGTGCCGACCTCGCGATTCTTCTCGGTCACTGGGGGACGTGTCCGCAATGGACCCCGCCGGGATTCATACGGGACTGCAACGGCACTCCCGTTCCGGGAGGCCTGATCGGTGACAACGTGCTCGACGACGGTTCCCGCATCTTCATCGCCGACCCCGCCAATCTGGACCCGGAACCGACGACAGTCCAACTCGACTGTGAAAAACTGGGTTGGGACACCCTGGGCGACTTCTACGCCATCTCCCCGTCCGATCCCCGTCTTGGCGCCTGCACCATGCCCGATGGCGGCTGCACCCAGTCGACGCTCGCGGAGTGCACGGCGGCGAATGGCGTCTTCTGGGGTCGGAGCATCGAGTGCTCGGAGGTCGGAGAGGTTCTTGAGCTCGAGTCGTTGACGTGTTCCAGTGATGCGATCGCAACCGGATACCCACCCGCCGAGAACCTGTCGTTCGTGGTGGCGATCTCCCCTGATGCGATTGGAAACGTCTTCCGCCAGCAGATGCCCGAGGGGCTCACGTCGATCTCGAGGCTTCGATTCCTCGCAGCGCCAAGACCGCTGGGCTACGGGCAGTCGAACGTCTCCGGCGTGACTCCGGGCCGGCATGGCCTTGCCATCGGAACCACCCCGTACCGGATCGTCATCACGTTCACTGATGGTGGGCCGGACGTGGTGGTCGACACCCATCCTCAGGTCGATGCCACCATCCAGTCCTCCGGCCCGGTGGATTTCGAACGCTGCACCGTGACGGACGTTCTGGCTCCTCAGGATCGTGAGATCGAAAGCATCGGGATCCGCATGGTGCCCCGGGGGCCCTACATCGTTTCCACGGAAAGCGCCATTCTTCTCGCGGGTGGATTCGGGTACGACGGCGCTTCGGACCTGCCCGCCGAGACCTCGCCAGACGGAGGCGTGACCTGGTATCCGATCGAGAGCTCGTCCCAGACCGGTCAGTTCAGTCTGTGTGTGGAGCCCTGAGACCGCGGTTGGAACCGAATCGGATACGTGAGGGGCTCCCCTGCAAGGGCGGGGTTCGCTTCGGAAGCATCTGGATCGGGCGGGAGCTACACGCCGGCATCAGTCGTCCTTGCAGTGGGTGACTGAGGGGCGCGTGGGCTTGTCGATTGCCGGCCGCGGAGGGGGACGCGGAGTGGGGCCTGAACCCCCGCCGAAGACCACGAAATCATGATCCTTGAGGACGGCAGCACTCCGTTCCACATCACCGTTCGTTGATCGTGGCCGTTCCGTCGTTCAGGGTATTCCGTTTCCATGAGGCCAGTGGTCGACGGCATCTTCCCAGGCAACGCCGCCGGCAGCATCTCCGGCGACTTCACGACATCGTCGGTGAAATGCATCCCGGGCGACCTCGATGGAGTGGGTGATTACGACGAGGCCGACGTCCACCTCACCGGAGATGCCGATGGCGATGGAGACGTGGACGCCGAGGACCGCACCGCGGTGAACGACGCCCTCGGCCTGAGCGCGGCGGACATCGACGGTGACGGCGTGGTCATCGCGTTCGACCTGGCGACCGTGCTCGGCTACTGGGGCCTCTGCTCGGCCCCGTGAGTCGGATAACCCGCGGAACCCCAACGAACCCAATGAACCAGGCGACCTTCAGGCGGCTCTTGGCGACTTGAGTCTGATTTCGTTGGAATCCTTGCGCTCACCCAATAGCATGAGATCGCTGTCGACCAGTTCCAACCCACGCGAGAAAGACATGCACCGTTTCCTGATGACCACTGCCCTGGCCCTGGCCGGATTCACCACCTCCACCGCGGTCGCGGACACCATCACCGTCTGCGCCGACGGCTGCGACCACACCTCGATCAACGACGCGATCGACGCATCCAGCCATGGTGACGTCATCCAGCTCTCAGCCGAGACCTACTCCGAGGGTTCGGAGATCAACCTCGACGGCAAGGCGATCACGCTCCGGGGAACCACCGGAGAATCAGGGGCACCGACCAGCATCCTGGATGGAGTTGGAAAGCATCAACTTCTCATCTGCACAACCGGCGAAACCAGTGGCACGGTGCTCAGGAACCTCCTGATCACTCGCGGGTTCGGCCAAGGGTTCGGAGGTGGCTTGTATGTCGAAAACGCCAGCCCGAGCTTGTTCAACTGCCATTTCGTCCTGAACACCGCGTTCTTTGGGGGCGGTCTCGCGGCACAACAATCACGTATGAGCCTCGACCACTGCCTGTTTCATCACAATGACAGCTTCTCTGGGGGGGGCGCGGACTTCAAAAACTCCAGCGTGACCATGCACGGTTGCACATTCAATGAAAACTTCGCCACACAGTTGGGTGGCGGGGTGTCATGCGTTGGCCAAGGCAAGACCACCAATCCGAACACGAACAGATTCACCGACTGCATGTTCGTCGGTAACAGGACCGGGTCTGTCGATACCGCCGCAGATGCGGGGGGCTCCGGCATGGTGATCGCGAACTGTTTCGTCGGTCTCGCCAATTGCCGGTTCACCGACAATCAGACCTTCGGGCAGGGCCCCGCATTGTTGGACAATACCTCCAACGGCAACAGCGCCCTCCTGGTCATTCATGATTGTGCCTTCTGCGCGAATACCACGACCCCATCGGGTTCGGATCAGATCGTCGGCGAATACGTGGAACTGGGCGATGGCAACTGCATCGCGGTCTCGTGCGACGACTGCCCAGGCCCGGTGGAGGGCGATCTCGATGGCGACGGCGTGGTCGATGCCGCGGACTTCGTCTTGCTGCGGGACAAAATCGGCGTGGAGGCCCTGGGCTGCGTGGTCGCAGACACCAACGGTGACGGCGAGGTCGACGGTGCGGACTTCGCCTACGTCCTCGGCTACTGGGGTCTTTGCTCGGCCCCGTGAGTCGGACGACCATCGGAACCTCAAGAACCGAGCAACCTCCAACCCCGCGCCCTGTCGGCCTTGGAGGCCACCGTCATCTCCGCCGTCCCGAGTGGCGTTCGATTCATGAAAAAGAGAATGTGGGTGGAGAGGACCGATCCTCAGCGATCGACATCCCGGACGGAGTCGGTCCGTGGAACGGTGAATCTCCGTTTGTCCAGGCGTTGGGAGGCCGGGAGGGTCAGGGTCCGGTGGGGTAGCCGAGACTCTTCAGTTCAGATCCCCAACGATCCTGGAAGGACCGCAGGACATCGGACGGGAGCTCCTCACGCCAGGACTCCGGCTCCCCACGGCGGTGGTGACCCTTGGGGTCCCGCGTCTTGGAGAATGCGAACCGCTCGGCGAGGTCGTCGAGGTCTGCTTCCGGCACCCCAAGCGGCACCACCAGTCGGCGGATCGAATCTCGTGGAGCGGTCGCGATGTCACGCAGGTCGAGTCGGTCGGCAGGACGGGCCCGTTGTTCGATCATCACCATCTGCTCGATGACCCGGGTCAGATACTCTGAATTCTCAAACAACCAGCGATATCCGTCGGCGTCATCACGGGTCACGAGTGCGGCGCGATTTCGAGCGATCTCTCCCCAGGGATCGTGTTCGTGACGCGAGAGTGGGTGGGTCGACCGGTGCGATTCGAGCATCGACGCCAGAATGCCGCGCGGATCTCGTGTGACGTGGATGAGACGACAGGACTGCAGGTGCTTCAGAGGCATGTTGTCTTTGAAATCCATCACCATCACCACCCGGCTGGCTCGTTGAAAGAGCGGTCCTCGGTGCTGGTGGGTCTGGATCCGTCGGGCGGGAATTCCTCGCCGCCGACAGGCACCTTGGATCACGCTCCAGGTCCAGACCGAAGCACACTTGTGATGCGAAATCACGATGCCGGGGGGGCCGCTGGGATGAATGAGTTCCCTCGCGTGCCTCGCGGCCGTTCGGATCCGTTCCAGGTTGGCGTGGACGATGCTCAAAGACCATCCTCAGGCAGGTCTCTCAACTCGCTGATGCCAGGCGGTCGGACGCCAGTGTGGTGAGGTGGCACGCGATTGAACATCCTGTCCCCTTCGGGGCATCGCTTCCCATCGGCCTCGCGCCCGACGATTTCGTGGACTTGAATCAGAACCGACGACGGCATCGATTCGCTCCGATCACCGGATCGGGGATTTCAACCCGTTCGTACATCACGAGCCGGGAGTTCGCGAACTTGGGTAGCGACGGGAGACGACGGTGAGATCGCACCCGAGTATGACATCCTACGACCATACACCCCCATAGGGAACGGCGAGGACGAGGAGTGATCGCGGACATCCACGGCCCACGGCCTCGTGGGCGTTCGCCCCGCCAACGCTCGACTCGGGATTCCTGCCGACGAACGCCTACCGCCTCCGACGATCGGGCTTCGACGCCAACGCACGAAATCCGGCCGAGGAGAACCTCGGTCGAACGGGCACGACCTTCTTGAATCCTCCCGATTGCCCGGAGCTCAAGGGAGCGGTCGGATTCACGCCCGACCCGGACTGGCGACGAAACTCGTGCTCGGTGACCCGGGAATCGTCGGTTGTCCGCGACTTCCCCCGAGACTTTTCTTAGACTCGCGTCTTTGGTCCGCCCCGGTTGAAAAGGAACACTGCGTACGATTCATCACCCCGGACCTTGAGGCCGCGGCACGGGACATCAGATTCAGATTCGTCGGGAGCAGGCCTCCACCGACACCGCCTGGGGGTTCAGACTCCAGGGTCGCCGGGGACGGACCGGTTGAACCTGATCACCGGAACGATCAGTCTCGACTCGCCATGCATCGAGCTTGGAAGGAATCGCCGGATATGCCGAAAAAGGAATGGAAGTCATGAGTCCCAACACTTCCGACACCCACTCGAAAAGCAGGGTACCGGTACTGATCCTCAATGGATTTCTCGGATCGGGGAAGACCACCCTTCTCCGCGGGCTGCTCGTGCAGTCACGGAAAAAGGATCTCGATCTGGGGGTCATCGTCAACGACATGAGTGACCTCGATGTCGACCGCCAACTCGTCGCCCAGACCGAGTTTTTCGATGAGGGCGACGACCGTTTCCAGTCCATCCACTCCTGTGTCCTGAGCAGTAAAAGGGGTATTCAGGAACTGCAGAACGCGCTGGACGCGGTCATGTCGAGCGGCCCCCCGGGGCTGATCATCATCGAGACCAGCGGCAGTTCCCACCCCATGCCGCTGGCCGAGTTCTTCGCCACCCGGTCACGGTTCAAGCTCACCGGCATGCTGACGCTGGTGGACGCCGCGATGATCGATCAGGACTACGATGGTGGCCGACGGATCCTGCCCACCATGCAGCGGAACGTTCGGAGCCAACGAAGAGACACGACCAATCTCCTGGTCGAACAGATTTTGTTCTGCAGTCACCTGATGCTGACCAAGGCCGACCGAATCAGCACTGATCGAATCCAGGCGATCGCCGAGTGCATTCACGATCTGAACCCGTTCGCGCCGGTCATCTCCCTACCCTGGGGCAACCTGCCCCTCGATGACCTCCAGGCCATGCCTGAGTACGACTACCATCGCGTCCAGCCACTCATCGAAGAACTGTCACCGTGCGTCGATTCGGAGAACGGCGACGATCGCCCCTACGATCTGGCGACCCGGGTGATCAAGGACGACCGGCCCTTTCACCCGCAGCGGCTTTGGGACACCTGCACCCAGCATCTCGGCCAGCACATCTATCGGAGCAAGGGGTTCTTCTACCTCTGCAGTCGCGACGACGTTTCGCTGCTCTGGAATCAGGCGGCGGCCGGCATCAACCTTGAACTGGTCGGCTACTGGCGAGCCGGGATCCTCGAGGACGAGAAAGTCAACCTGGACGAGAGCGAAAGGAAAGGGCTCCGGGAACGGTTGGAGAAGGAGGATGGCCGGTTCGGCGACCGCCACTGCCATCTGACGGTGATCGGGGACAAGCATCAGGTGGATCGGTTCACGGACTCACTCATGCAGTGCCTCCTGACGGAGGACGAGATCGTTCGCTGGCAGGCCGGCGAGAATTTCCCCGATCCCTGGCCTGAAGATTACGTCACCCGGACCCACTGACGAACGCAACCCATCGACGAACGGCAGGCCGAGGCATCATCGGGGCGTCATCGACAAGGCCCTCGCATCCTCGAGCAGCGGGCCACCACGGCCTGTCGGGTCGACTCCCGAGGATGGACCGACTCACCAGCGTGTTCGATGGGGGCCTCGTTCGAACCCGGCGGCGGAGGCGGTCTCCTCCCAGGGCGATTCTCGCGACCTCAGCGAGGATTGGCATGGCCGGTTCGCGCCTCGAGGTCGATGCCGTACGATTTTTACGGGGTCCGGCGGGGAACCGCCCCCTGAGAATGTTCGTACGGCCCCGCGAACGAGTGTCACCGGCTTCCAAAGCCTCTTCTGTGGAGTCCGGTCATGATCCGAACCCTTTTCGCCACGCTCGCGGTCTTCGCCACGACCACCTCTGCCGAGACCATCACCGTCTGCCTCGACGGGGCGTGCGACTACTCGGACATCCAGGAAGCGGTCGACGCCGCGCAAGATTTCGATGTAATCGAGATCGCACCCGGCAACTACCAACCGGCAGGCACCATCGACTTCGGGGGACGGCTCACCCTCCGGGGATCCATCGACAAGAACGGCGAACCCACCACCATCATCGACGGCCAGGGTGAATTCGGTGTCTTCCGTTGCGAGAACGGAAACGGCGCGGTGTTCGAGAATCTCGTCATCACCGGCGGTGCTTCCGAATTCGGCGGCGGGATCCGTCTGGCTTTCAGCAACGGCATCTCCATCACCAACTGCATCTTTCGCGAGAACTCGGCCAACTTCCGCGGCGGCGGATTGGAATGCGTCAACTCCCGAGTCAACGTCGACGGCTGTCGATTCGTCGGGAACTCGGCCGGATCGTTCGGCGGGGGCGTGGCATGCCGAGGGGTCGTGTCCAATGGATTTGCATCGACTTTCAACCACTGCGTCTTCTCTGGGAATTCAGCCTCCGACGGCGGCGGACTCGACTGCGACGCAAGTAATCCGATTCTCGTCGGATGCCTCTTCGAGGAGAACACCGCCGTCTTTCAAGGCGGGGGGTTGAATGGCATCAATCAGAGCGCACCCGTCCTCGACACGTGCGTGTTCCGGGCGAACACGGCATTCGATGCCGGCGGCGGCGTGTCCGGCTCCGTGAATACCAGCCCGGTCCTGAGAGACACCATTCTCTGCGGAAACGTCCCCAACCAGATCGACGGACCCTTCACCGACGGAGGCGAAAACTGCATGGCGTTCAGTTGTTCCGACCGGAACGACGACGGCATCCCGGACAAGTGCGACGGCACGAACCCCGTGGTTCTGCTGGTTCCTTCGGAATATCCGACCATCGCCTCGGCGGTCATGATCGCCGGCGATTCAGACATCATCGAGATCGCGTCCGGAACCCATGTCGCGGCCCAAGCGCTCGATCCCGAGGGAAAGGCCATCACCTTGCGGGGAGCGGTCGATGCGGCGGGGAATCCCACGACCATCATCGCCGGAAGCGGATTCGACCGCGTCCTCCAATGCACCAGTGGCGAGCAGGCGGACACGATTTTCAAAAACCTCGTGATCACCGGCGGGCAAGCCACGAATGGCGGGGGCATGTTCTGTGAATTCAGCAGCCCCACCCTGATCAACTGCCTCTTCCTCGAAAATGTCTCCACCTACGGGGGCGGATTGTCCTGCCAGGAAAGCAGTCCGACACTCAGCAACTGCGTGTTCCGCCGGAACTCCGCGGCGGCCGGCGGCGGCATGCGGTGTTACTGGAGCAGTCCGACGCTGGACGATTGTCGTTTCGAGGAGAACGATGCCGACTTCAACGGTGGCGGACTCCTGTGCCACTTCCTGAGCACGCCGGATCTGGAGGCCTGCCTGTTCGTGGCCAACTCGGCGGGGGACGACGGGGGTGGCTTGTACTCGAATCCGAACAGCAACCCAGGGCTGTCGGGCACCATGCTCTGCGGCAACACCCCCGAACAGGTCTTCGGGACATTCGAGGATCGCGGGGGGAACTGCGTCCGTGAATCCTGTGATGAGTGCGACCCATCGACCTGCCCGACCGACCTCGATGGGGACACGCTCACCAACGGCGTGGATCTCGGACTTTTGTTCATCGCCTGGGGTTCATGCGAATCATGTGCCGAAGACTTCAATGACGACGGGGAAGTGGACGGCCAGGATCTCGGCATCCTCTTCTCAGGCTGGGGTTCCTGCTGGTGAGGGCATGACGCCACCACGATGACCCATGATCGATCGAGCCGATCGTCCCGGACGATCCCTGGAACCGCAGGCACGAGATCGATGTCGATGGTCCGCCGAACCCACACCAGCGGGTGATCGAAATTCCTTTTTCCACGCACCCTGGCCCGCCGAGTAGATTGGCGAGCCGGAACGACGAAGATCCTGCGACCGGGCCGAAAACAGCGAGCTGCATTCATGATTCGATTCAGCGTTTTCCTGCTTCTCCTGATCACCGGCTCGGGCTTCGTCGCGTGCGGGTCGGAATCTCCCGGCGATTCGAAGACGTCGACGAATTCGACGCTCCAGGTGCGGGACCGAATCGTCGACGCGTCCTGTGGCCAGTGCCAGTTCGACCTTCCTGGAACCGGATGCGATCTCGCGATCATCCTGGACGGGAAGGCTCACTTCGTGGACGGAAGTCATCTGGATGATCACGGCGACGCCCACGCTCCCGAGGGCCTGTGCAACGCCGTTCGTCCGGCCATCGTTTCGGGTCGACTGACCGACGGTCGATTCCAGGCCGAGCGCTTTGAGGTCGTCCCGGCCGGCGGTTCCTGAGACCGGACGGAATCTGATCCCGGTCGTTCGGAACCGGACGTTTTTCCGCCTCGAGGGGGGGGGGCGGAGTCGTTTACGGGGTTCGTGGCCCGCTTCGCCATCAAAAGGTGGATCCTGAGGGTCAAAACGCTAGGATCGATGTCATGGTCGAGTGGTGAGGCGATACCGATCCCGGGGAAGTCTTTTTCCCGATCCGAAGTCGGAAGATCCCAGGCACGGATCTCCCTGCCTCACCGTCCTGAAAGGCGGCGGACATGGTTTCTCGAATGATGTTGAAATCGGTGCTCGGAATCCTCCTGACGCTCTGCTGCGTCCAAGGGGCTTCGGCACAGTCCTTCAATTACTGGATCGACCCTTCCGGAGGAATCTGGAACGATCCCACGAACTGGTCCGATGGATTCGTCCCCGGGCCTCAGGAAGCCGGCTACCTCATCCTCGGCGCGGACTACACGATCCTCTCCGAGAACACGTCGGCGGGCTCGCTCTACGTCGACCGTGGCAACATCGACTTTCGAACCACGGCCTCGGGAGCCTTGATCTTCAATGATCTCTGCCAGATCACTGGTGATGTCAGCGCCGAATCTCCGGCGAGTCTCCGGCTGATCGGCCCGGGGACGGCGTCCATCGGCGAGCTCCGACTCGGGCTGGCCAATCTCAGCTCCGAATTCACGGTCGCCGAGGCTCGAACCGTCGCGATCGACACCGCCCTGGCGACTTCATTCAGTACGGTTCGCTTCGAGTTGAATCACCAGTCGGCATCCGCCGGGGCGGCGATGACGATTCTGGATCGGGCGATCATCCAGGGAAGCCTGGTGGTGACCGGAACGCCCGGCACGTTCCCCGCGGCGGGAGAAGCGGTCCTGCTCGTCGATGGACGACAAGCCTACACGGGTATCTTCGCCCTGCCGCGTTTCGGATTGATCCAGGCTCCTGCGGGCCTTGACGTCCGCCTTGACTTCGACCTCGACCAGTCGTCCGGACTCTTCCGACTTCTGGTCGCCAAGACGGTCGAAGCCACGACCGCGGCTGCGGTGGACATCGAACAGGAATTCGATGTCGGAACCAATCCCGTCGATCTTCTGGTGGTCGATCTCGATGGCGACGGTGACGATGATCTCGTCCTGATTCGTCCCACCGGAAAGCACTACGTCCTGTTGCAGGCTCCGGATGGCTCATTCATCACGACCACCGACATATCCTCGGCACCGGGCACCATCGACGGAGCCGCCGGCGATTTCGACGGCGACGGCTCGATCGATGTCGCCCTGATCTCCTCCACCACGACCCTCGGCCAAGAAGTGCAATTGTTTCTGAACCCCGGCGGTGACGCCGTCTTCGTTCCCGGACCGTCTCTCACGCTCAGCGAGGAACCCGTCTCCATCACCGCCATCCGGCTTCCGGACGACCTCGCTTTCAGTGGCTCGACCGGACTGGGCATCACCACCACCAGCAACGGCCGCGGCAAGACCAGCACCTACAAGACTTCCGAGACGGAACTCACCAAGGCCGGCGAAGTCGAGGTGGGGGACGAACCAGGCCCCTCCGATCCGATCGACGACGAAAGCAAGAAGGATGCCGGCTCCGCGGTCGGCGTCGCAGCGCAGTCCGAGGCCCTGATTCCCCAACCCGTGCTGCAGATTCTCCGAGCCCTTCCCGCAGAGTTGGGCGGCATTGAAATCAACCAGACCGTGTTCCTCTCGGGCTCGGCGATCGATTTCGCTTCCGGCGATCTGGACGACGATGGCATTCCCGAAACCCTGGTGATCACCGATGGGGGGCAGCTCGATCTCATCCAGTACGGTGGTCAGTCCGAGGTCTTCTCGGTACCCATTCCTGCGAACGCCCGGGCCATCGCGATCGGCGATCTCGATTCCGAAGGCGGCCGGGACGTCATCATCGCCTTCCAGGACGCCGGCAACCAAGGGCGACTTCTGATCTACGAAGTGATGATCTGGCCCACCCCGGGCGCACCGGACGGAGAGAACCGTCTCACCCTGAATCTCCGTTCGGAGGTCCCCGTCTCCGGAGTCGATCCCGGCACCCTCGGCGCCGTCTCAGGAACCAACAGTCGGATCGTTCTGACCGGCCAGGGAAGTGGCGACGCACGTTTCGAATCCCGGAGATACGAGGAGATTCCCCTCGACGGATGCACCTCCACCGATCTGAATGGGGACGGCCGGATCGACTCCGCGGACGTCGGACTTCTTTTCGGATACTGGGGACCCTGCCGTGGCCTGTGTCCGGGGGATTTCAACGACGACGGCGTGGTGGGCTCCGCGGATCTCGGTGTGCTCTTCTCCGAGTGGGGACCGTGCTGAGATTCGGCCGGGTCTCGATGCGATTCTCAACGACGGCGAAGCGTTTCACGAATCGACCGGGTGACCACGTCACCCAGGACCTCGGAACCGCGAGCCGTGAAGTGGACGTTGAGAGGTCGCTGCAGACGGCCGAGATCCGACGCCGCTCGATCGTGGAGGTCTGAGATCATGACCCCATGTTCCCGCATCACAGCGCGGGCGATCTCGTTGTACCGCAGGACATCCGCCGAATCTCGATGGGGCCGGACTCGACCCTCCGGGACCGGCGTGGTGGTCGCGAAGATCGGAATCGCGCCGCTGGCCATGATCGCCTCGAGCACCAACCGCAACTGACGTTCATAGGTCGCGGGTCCCGCCTGGCGATCATCCTCCGGATCGTCCGAAGGACGCCCATCCGGACGAATCCGTTTCAGATCGTGCAGTCCGAAGTTGAAATGGACCAGGTCGAATCCGCCTCCGCCGAGTTCCAGCCATTCATCGATGCTCGAGATTCCCAGGGTCGTTCCTTCACAGTTCTCCCTGGGCCGCACGACCACCGCTTCACCATCGAGGGCCGAAACCACCGACTCGTGATATCCCATCGAGATCGAATCACCCAGCAGCAGCACCCGGGGCAAGGGCGGGCCGGCCGCCTGCGCCACGCCGTGTGACGCGTCACAGCGCGCTCGCAGGCGTTGGAGATCCGCGGCTCGGTCGGAATCGTCGGCCAGGTTCACCAGCTCATCCGGGTCCGTGCGAAGGTCGTGGAGAAACTCTCCGTCGGACGGGTGATCGAGGTAGCGGGCGTATTTGAAGGCCCCGTCCCGATACCCGATCCATCTCGGTATCTCGGGATGTTTCATGCCGTGTTCGACGAAGAAACCCTCGCGGCGCGGGATGTCGGTTCCGATCATGCCGTCGATCGGAAGGGGATGACCGGCGCCGGGAACGAGTTCGGCGGGAATCTCCGCGAGGGCGAGGATGGTGGGTTTGAGATCGATGTTCAGGACAATCGTCTCGTCCACCCGCCCCCGATCTTTCACTGGCATCCGCGGATCGAAGACCACCAGTGGGATTCGCAGCGATTCCTCGTAGTGAGACCACTTCCCCGCGAATCCACGCTCCCCCATGTAGTACCCGTTGTCGCCGAGGAAGATCACGACCGTGTCGTCCGCCAACCCGAGCCGGTCGAGTTCCGCCACCACCCGACCGACGTTGCGGTCCATCCCCGCCAGCAGTCGGAGGTAACCCCGAAGATTGCGTTGGTATTTCTCTGGCGTGTCCCAACGCCAGTGATACCGATCACGATTCATCGATGTCCGAAGAAACGGAGGATGGGCGTCGAAGATTCCGGGATCGTTCAGCCGCGGGAGGGGCATGGGTTCCGTGGCATGAAGCGTGGCCTCGGTCTCCGCGGAGGGGTAGTGGTCCCGCAGATCGGAGTCTTCCGCATGCCCGGCATTGAAGCTGATCGACAGGCAGAACGGCCGATCCCCCGATTGCTCGGCGAGGAACNCGATCGCTGAATCACCGATCAGATCCGTCGTATGACGAACCGTGCCGTCCGCACGATTCTTACGGTACGGGCCCGCGGTGATGGGAACGAAGGTGTCGAACATCTCGTCGACCGACGTCTGATCGCCTTCGACCTGGATGCCGAACTTTCCGACGAAGCCGGTACGGTAGCCCGCCCTTCGAAGGCGGGCCGGATAGCTCGAACGAACCAGGGGCCGCCTCAACCCCGGACGGCCGAAAGTGTGGTGATGAGCGCTTTCCGGAAGCCCGGTGAGAATCGATGCCCGACTGGCGGCACAGATGCTGGTCGTCACGAAGGCTTCACGGAATCGGATGCCATCCGCCGCCAGCCGGTCGATGTTCGGCGTCTGCACGATGGGATGTCCGGCGCAGCCCAGGACGTCCGCCCGATGGTCGTCGGAGAGCAGGACCAGGACGTTCGGCCGCTCATCGGCGACGACTTCCGGCAACCCCCCGAAAATCGAAATCAAGACGAGAAGGAACCGGATCACGGTCGGACTTTCAGGAGGAGATGCCGAGCTTGCGGTAGATCTTGTTCAACAGCCACGCGGGACCGACCAGAAGGAACTGCAGGTCCTCGAGGAACGAAGGCTTCTCTCCCTCGATTCGATGCCCGATGAATTGAGCGATCCAGGACAGGACGAACAACCCCGCCGCGACCGGCCAGAGTGGCCAGGGTACGAATCGATCCCAGNTCACGATGATCGAGATGGCGAGCCCGGTCATGATCATCATGCCGACCGCGATCGAGAACGAGAGTCGCAGATAGAAGATGGATGCGACCACGACCAGCACCATCGCCCAATCGAACCATGGCGCCACGGTTCCGAGGGGGCCGGTCGGCAGGGCGTGCAGAAGGGCGATCAGACTGAAGGCGATCAACGGAACACACACCCAGTGAATCACCTCGTTCAAGGGATTCTGATGGCTGTGGCCGTAGGCGTCGAACCATTCGTCGATGGTGCGGGACATGGCGGGTGCTCCTCGAAGCCGAGTGGATCAGAGGCCAGAGGGTACCGAAGATCGAACTTCGAATTCAGCGGCGAGTGACGGAGAGGAAGACCGGACGGATCTCCTGGATTCCCAGCACCCGACCCGCCGGCCCGATCTCCACCACCCGCACCGGTGCGGCTCGATCGATCGCCACCCGGGTCTCTCCGGCGTAATTCGCCAGATCACCGTGGATGTGTCGCTGCAGGAACTCGTCGATCTCTGGATCTCGGGTGAAGATCAGGATCCGATTGGAAGCACCGGCGGTGAGACCGTGTACGGGCCCGGGTTCGGCGAGGACGAGTTCCGCGTGCGGAATGAGCAGCGAACTCCGTCCCTCTGGCCGACGAGCGGCACTTTCCCGCGATGTGATCCGAGCGGAAAGGGCCCGACAGACCGGTGCCCCCAACGTGTCGGAAAGTTCCATCCAAGGCCGACCTCGCCAGTCCTCGGTCGTGCCAGCCTCCGCCGCACCGGTCAGGAGCATCCATGACCCGCCCAGGAGCGCCAACGAGGTCGCCATCAACACCAACAGCCGTGATCCTGACTTGGGATTGCGCATGCCTTGATGATCGAACGTCCCGCCCATCCGATTGAAACCATCCCCGAGAGAATCACAGAGGCCATCCGACGGATGACCGAGTCGAATCGAACGGGGGGGTCGAGGCGGTCATGCAGGTCCGAAAAATCGCCTCGTCGCTAGGATGGGTCGTCATGGGACGCCTCACCGACATGTTCACTCGCCGCCAGGCCGAAGGCCGCGGTGCTTTGATGCCGTTCATCGTCGCCGGATATCCGCGCCTCGACGCGTTGCCGGAGATTCTGCAAGGCCTCCAGACGGCCGGAGCGGACGCGGTCGAAATCGGAATTCCCTTCAGCGATCCCATCGCGGACGGACCCGTGATCGCCGCCGCCATGCATGACGCTCTCAGCCAGGGCGTGACCGTGGCTTCGGTCCTTGACGTGGTCACGCAGTGCCGGAACCTGATCGAGCTCCCTCTGATCGCGATGGTGAGCATCTCGATCGTCGATCGACTCGGAGGACCGGCGTTCATCGACCGACTCGCCGATGCGGGATTTGACGGCGTCATCCTTCCCGACGCGGATCTGGATGCCATCGGAGAGCACCGCAAGCGAGCCCTGGCCCGCGACCTGGCATTCACCAGTCTGATCGCTCCGGACACGACCCCGAGTCGGGCCGCCCGCATCGCGGCGGATGCCCACGAGTTCATCTACCTGCTGGCCCGAGCCGGACTCACCGGACAGCAGACCGACGCTCCGGATCTCGCCGCTCGCGTACAGGCTCTGAAACCGGTCACGTCGCTCCCCCTTGCGGCCGGGTTTGGAATTTCGACTCCGACGCACGTGCAGGCCGCCCTGGCCGATGCCCAGGGGGCCATCGTCGGCTCCGCCCTGGTTCGTTCCCTCACCGACGCCGCGAACCACGGCCTTCCCCTCGGAGAGGCCGCTCGAGCATTCGTACAACCCCTCGCGGACGCGATCAAACCGCATCCTGAAGGCTGAGAATCCCGCTAAAACACGCCGGAAGGACACTTCAGGGGACTTGTCCGAGGTTTTTTACGTTTCCCGATCTTGTTGTGTCATACTTGGAGATCGGCCTTTTACCGTGCCGCGGAGGTAACACCACATGAACCGTCTCACGAATCAATTGTCCACCATCGCCGCTCTTCTTCCGTGCACCATCGCCCTGGCCGGAGATGGCGTCCTGCTCAAGGCCGCCGACACCACCTGCACTCAAGGCCAGGTCGCCGAAATTCAGGTGCGAGCCACGACCGTCGAACTCATCGGGGGGTTTGCGTTCAACGTCGCGCCCGGTTCCCTCCTCGTTTCGAACGTGAGGTACGACGGCCCGATCTTCAGTAATGGCTGGCAGGGCTGGGATGACGCACCAGTGATCGACCCATACATCCAGGCCGCCTGTATCTTCACGGAAGATCAGGTCGCCCCCGGTGATCACAACCTGGTCACGGTCGAGGTTGAAATTCCGGCCAACACGCCGGCGGGAACCATCATCCCGGTCGACCTTACCAACGTGATGTTCTTCAACTACTCCGGTGACACGCCGTCGCTCGACCCCCGAAACGGGAGTGTGAAGGTCTTCCGCACCTCGGATCTCAGCGGCAACGGCTCGGTCGGGGCGGAGGACCTCGGTCTCCTCATCGCCAGTTGGGGCCCGACATCGCCCAAAGACCTGGCCGACCTCGACGGAAACAACGACGTCAACGGTGCCGATCTCGGACGAATGATCAACCGGTGGGGCACCGAAGGCTGAAATCGAATGATCTCCGGATCATCGCTGCCTCACGCCGCCATCTCGCCGACGAAAACACACACGACGCCGGGCCTGGAAAGGCCCGGCGTCGTCGTTTTCAATAACGCCGCAACACGCCGATCACCACGCCCTGGACCCGACAGTCCCGGACGATGATCGGCTCGAATTCGGGATTGGCCGGTTGGAGGCGGATGGTGCCATCCTGTTCCCGGAAGAACGTCTTCAGAGTCGATTCGCCATCGGGGAGCAACGCCACCACCCGCTCGCCGTTCCTGGCGGTGGATCTCTTTTCAACGATGACGTAATCCCCGTCGAAGATGCCCTCGTCACGCATCGATTCGCCCTCGACCTGCAAGGCGAACATCTCGCCGTTGCGACCCAGGCGCGGACCGAAAATCTCACCGAGGTGCAATTCCTCGTGTGTCTCGCATTTCTCGATGGGTCGACCAGCGGCGATCCGCCCCGCCAGCCGAAAGGCGAGCCCTTCGCCGGCGGTGTCAGCGACCACCGACAAAGAGCGTGCCTTGTTCGGCTCGCGAGTCATGGCCCCCTTGTCCACGAGCGCTCCGACGTGCTCGAAGACCGTG
>NYWY01000008.1 GCA_002685335.1 Planctomycetaceae bacterium | reverse complement strand
GGCGAAGCCGCCCATGGTGACGAACGAGTCGGCGAGTCGCAGGGCGGGGGCGTCGAAGGGGCCACCGGCGTTCTGGGCGANCCAGCCGGTGCTGGTGAAGCTCTGGAAGTAGTCGACCTGTGCCGTGTCGACGAGGNCCAGGNTGAACACGTTGAGGCCGACATCGGCACCGTCGTCGGAGCTCAGGTAGAGGTCCTGGACGTTGACGGACACTTCTGCTCCACCGAAGTCGGCAGCAGTGACGGAGTAACTCACGACGTACGCGCCGGTGATGTCGGCGGAAGCGGTGGCGGCGACGATGGATGCGAGGCCGAGACCGAGGGCACAGGTCTTCATCTTGTTTTTCCTCATGAAAAAGGGGGGAACCTTATTTCAGCAAGGGATCGAGAGACCACACTGGCTCCTCGCATCCCCTCCCGATGCATGAAACATGCTTCCTAGCGTTCCCAAGTCAAATCAGGTTCGCGTGAGAAGGCCGATTTTGCCTCACCTGATGTTGGACGAATCCCGTCTCGGCCTCTTTACAGTGATGAGTCGTCCCGGAAGGATCGAGCCAAACCTCTTTCCCACAGTGGCTTCCGAACGAATTCGGAAGGAGCGTGTCGCCTTCTATTATAGGACGTTGATACCGAGCCTTCTGGCGATGGAGTTGTGAAGACCGTGGTCGGGCGNTCGGTGGAACGCCATCGATCAGACCGACACCCCGCGAAGGAGGAGGGGACCGCTTCCTTCGATTCGAACCCGAACGATCGATCCGATGAGGCTCTCCGCGGTACTCCGATCGGGGGCATCAAACACGGTGATGAGGTCCCCGGGGGTGCGGCCGCTGACCTGGACGGGTCGCGTCGGCGTGGCGGCGTTCGGGCCTGGAGAGACGGAAAGTCCGCTTCCGAGCCGGATACGCCCATCCGCCGCCGAAACTGCCGGTGCGGAACTTCTTTCGGTGATCCGTTCCACGAGGACCTCGGTTTCGCGTCCGACCCAACTGGCATGAACCCGGGCGCCCACTTCGGCTTGCAGGGCCAGAAGATCGTTGTTTCGAGCCCTCTTGACCTCGTCGGGGACGTCATCCGGGAAACGATCGATGGCCACGGTGCCCGGCCGAGGTGAGTACTTGAAGATGAAGTTGTTCTTGAAAGGCACCCGCTGCATCAGCGTGCGCGTCTCTTCGAAATCCTCATCCGTCTCGGTCGGAAATCCGACGATGAGATCGCCGGCGATGCAGGCGTCCGGCAATTTCTCAAGGACTCGATCGACGAAATCGAGGTACTCCTCGACCGTGTACCCGCGATTCATGAGCTTCAAAATGCGGTTCGAGCCGCTTTGAACCGGCAGGTGCAGGTAGCGGCAGATCCGTGGCCGGGTGGCCATGGCGTCGAGAACATCGTCCCCGAAATCTCTGGGGTAGCTGGTCAGGAAGCGGATTCTGGCCAGTTCCGGCACTTCATCATGGATTCGTGAGAGGAGCCGGGCGAAGGTCGTGGTGGCCGGATCATCGATCACTTCGTTTCGGAAGGCCTTGAGACCCGGTCCGACCTGGGGTCGCTCGACGCCATCCACGGTCACGGCGATTCCGTGGGTGTAGCGATAGTGATTGACCGTCTGGCCGAGGAGCGTCACCTCCAGAACGCCCGCTTCCGCCAGCCGACGGCATTCCTCGATGATCCCATCCGGGGGTCGATGAACCTCGGCGCCTCGGGTGTAGGGGACGACGCAATACGTGCAGAACTTGTTGCAGCCCCGGGTGATTCGAACGTAGGCGGAACGAGCCTTCCCGGCGGACTGCTCGGGATCGAAGGCTCGGGCGAGATCGAGGGATTCCAGGTCGTCTTCCGAGGCGGAGAGGGCTGCGGATCGGCGGGACGTGTTCCCGGCGAGGGCGACCCGGCCGTCGACCTCTCCTCGGTTGAATCCGCTGATCGCTGCCGTCCGGGTCGCGTTGTCGATCAGGTTCGGGAGCTTGTCCAATTCTCCGGGGCCACACAGGAGATCGACCTGGGGATGTCTCCGGAGCATGTCGACGCCATCTCGTTCCGCCATGCAGCCCAGCACGCCGACCAGCAACTCTTCCCCCTTCTTCTTTCGCACTCCTGCCAGCCCGAGTCGGCTGTACGCCTTGTTTTCNGCGAGTTCTCGAACACTGCAGGTGTTGTAGAGCAGGATCGACGCGGCGGCGGGATCCTCGGTGAACCGGTAGCCCAGGGACTCGAGGTGACCTCGGACCAGCTCGCTGTCAAGCTCGTTCATCTGACAACCGAATGTCTCGAGATAGACGGTCCGCACAGGAGTTCTCCGGATCTAGGATTGGAGGATCTTCGAAGAGGGGGCCGACGAGGGTAGCACGAAGTNCGTNCCGTCCTCCCACCGTTCTCGATCGGAACCGTCCTTGACTTTCACTGCAACAGAGATCATCGGCCTGATCGTCGTCGGCGTGGTGCTCTCCATCATCGTCGGTGGATACATGGTGGTGGCTCGGCGAAAGGGCTGGATGCGGGAGGACTGAATCCGCCACTCGGGGTCGGAAGTGGAGTCTCGAGGCCGAAGCGGTCGATGGAATCTCCATGCGCGCGGGTCAGGTCATCGCGGTTCTGGTGCTCACGCTCTTCGTCTTCGGAGTCGTGATGGTCGCTTCGGCGGGGNTGAGGCCGCTCCGTGGGGCGGCGACGGAGATCGCGATCGACCCGACGACCCACTTGAGCGTCTACTCCGATCGGGCGGAGACCGACCGATCGGCGGAATTGACCGGCCGACGAGTGCTGGACACCATGCTCGGCAAGGACGGCCGGCTTGCGATGATCGCGTTGCTCGCGATGGGAATCGGGGCCCTGATCCCAGTGGAACGCCTGGCGGCGCTCAAAGGACTCGCGGCGCCGGCTCCCTGGCTGCTGGCAATCATCATCACCCTGCAACTCTTCACGCTGGTCGCCGGGGTCGAGGCTCGCGGTGCCACCCGTTGGATGGGCATCGGAGGATTGCAGTTCCAGCCCAGTGAGATCGCCAAATGGGGCCTGCCGGCCATCGTCGCCTGGCATTGCGTCCGACACTCNGACGGGATGCATCGCTTCCTGACCGGGCTTCTGCCGCCGCTGTTGCTGTCCGCGATCGTCTGCGCACTCATCGCCAAGGAGGATCTCGGGACCGGTGTCCTCGTGATGACGGTCTGTCTCGCGGTGACCCTCGTGGCCGGTGCCCGACTCTGGCAGGTCGCCTGTCTGGTGCCTTTCGGACTCCTGGCGTTCGCCGGTTTCGTCTTTGCCGAGCCCTATCGGATGAAGCGGATCACCGCCTTCCTCGATCCGTTCCAGGACGCCCAGAACACCGGGTATCAGTTGATCCAGTCGATGGGGGCCATCGCCGAAGGTGGAATCGCGGGGCGGGGTCTTGGTCATTCGCTCCAGAAGTTCGAGTACCTGCCTTTCGATCACACCGATTTCATCTTCGCGATCATCTGCGANGAACTCGGCTTCTTCGGCGCGGCCTTGCTGATCTTCGTCTTCGTCGGGATCCTCCTCGCCGGAGTCTCGATCATCGGTGGTCGTTCCTCTCCGGCCGGTTCGGATCCGGAAACGGCGAGAAAAGCGGTCCCAGACTTCTCCCGTCTCTTCGGCTTCGGGATCCTGCTGACCTTCGGGTTGCAGTCCGTGATCAACATCGCGGTGGTCACCGGCCTCGCGCCGACCAAGGGGATCGCCCTGCCGCTCGTCAGCCAGGGCGGCACCGGATGGGTGCTGACCGCGTTTTCACTGGGATTGCTCATCGCGATGGACCGTCGAGCCTGGGCCGTGAGTGCTCGTGCGGGTCACGTCGATTCGAGCGACGAGACCCAGCTCCCTTCGGGGCTGAAGTTCGGGGATGCCTGATGGCGTCCGGTTCGTCTTCCGTTCTCTTCGCCGGTGGAGGAACCGGAGGGACCGTCGGGCCGGGGATCGCGGTGGCCGAACGCCTTCGAGAACTGGATCCCGACATCAAGGTGGTGTTTCTGTGCTCCGACCGGCCGGTCGACCGCCGGCTCCTCGATCCCGGAGGATGGATGGCGGTGCCGACGGCCGCCCGAAGTCCNTCCTTCAGACTCCGGGCCGGCGTGCGATTCCTTCGGGGATGGCGTTCCGCCAGACGAGTCGCCGGAGGCCAGATGTCGCGGCCGGATTCCGGCCGGTTGGTGGCGCTCGGTGGATTCGTCGCTCCTCCGGTCGTCGCGGAAGCGGTTCGACGAGGAATGCCGGTCGATCTCTTGAACCTCGATGCCGTCGCCGGTCGTGCGAATCGGTGGATCGCTCGCCGAGCGGACCGTGTGATCACTTCGGTCGAGACCGACCTGCCGGAGAGCGGATCTCCGATCGGCGTGCCACTTCGGCGAGCATCGCTTCCGGAGCGCTCCCCGGAGGAGGCGAGGATCGTCCTCGGTCTCGATGCGGATCGTCCCACGCTGCTGGTGACCGGGGCGTCGCAGGGTGCCCGTTCGATCGATCACTTCATGCTGACCCTGCTCGGACGTCGACCCGAACTGTTTCGGGAATGGCAGGTCCTGCACCTCGCGGGCGGAGATGTCGAAGCCCTGGCCAAGGCCTATTCGGACGCGGGAAGCACGGCTTCGGTGCGACCATTCCTCGAGACCATGGGCCTGGCCTGGTCCGCGGCCGACTTCGCGATCAGTCGGGGTGGCGCCAGTTCGATCGCCGAAATCATGGTGAGTCGGACTCCGGCTCTCATCCTGCCCTATCCCTGGCATGCGGATCGGCATCAGGCCCGGAATGCCGCCCTGCTCGAAGGCCTGGGGGCGGTGACGGTGCTCGACGATCCCGTGGTCGGAGGCGGGGCGGTCGAGCGACTCGAGGATGCCCTGGCTCGCCGGCTCGGTGATCCCGGAGCCTTGGAGGCGCAGCGAGCATGCTTCCCGGTGGAAACCGCGGATGCCGCGGAAGCCGTCGCGAATTCGATCCTGTCGGCACTCCGAAGTCGAGGATGACCGGGATATCCCCTCAGGCGATCACTTCGCCTGGGAGAGCCAGGCCGCCAGCAGATCCACCGTGGCGTCCGCATCGGACTTCCTCATCGATTCGGTGACCGTGTGGATGTATCGCGTTCCCGAGGTGAGGGCGATGCATCGGGCTCCCGCGCCGGATCGCTGGATCGCGGCTCCATCCTGGCCGCCACGCGGAAGAATGCATCGTTGGTGGGGGATCCGGTGCTTTCGGGCCACGGCACAGAATTCGTCAACCAGGCCATGGTCCGCGATCATCGAGGAATCCTGGACCATCACGGCCGCTCCATCGCCCTGCCGGGTCACTCGCTGGGTGCTCGGTACGCCGGGGGTGTCGCAAGCCAGCGTCACATCGAGGCCGATTCCGTAGTCCGCACCGATCTGGTTGGCTGCGGTCATCGCACCGCGAAGCCCGACCTCCTCCTGCACCGTGAAGCCGACCACGATGTCCACGGAATGCTTGCTCGCGGCACCCTTGGAATGCTCGATCTTCCGGATCGCTTCAATCGCGGTCCAGCAGGCGAACCGGTTGTCCAAGGCCTTGGAGACCACGGTTTCAGGCTGGTCAAGGAACGGTTCGTGCATGACGACGAAGTCGCCGATCTTCACGCTCTTCTTCACCTTGTCGGCGGGCATGCCCAGATCGATGAAGAATTCCTCCACGCCCGGAACCCGGTTTCGCTCGCTGGCGTCCGAGATGTGGATCGGCTTGCCGCCGGGGTTCATCACCCCCACGAAGTCCCCGCCCTTGGTGCAGACCAGCACTCGGCGAGAGAAGAGATTGCGGGTGTCGAAGCCGCCGGCGGGGTTGACCCAGAGGAAGCCGTCATCGTCGATGTGGCGGACGTAGAAACCGATCTCGTCCATGTGGGCGGCGATCAGCACGGTTGGGGCGGCCGTGCGACCTCGGCCCTTCCGGGTCGCCTTCCGGGTCGCGAGCAGATTGCCCAGGGGGTCGACCTCCATTTCATCGAAGAGACCGTCGATCTCCTGTTCGATGAACGATCGGACCCGTTCCTCGCGGCCGGGGATGCCGGGGATCTCGCAGAGGGACTTGAGAAGTTCGACGTTCATCCGGGTTCGCTCCGTGTCTGAAGGGGTGGAATGCTGGCTTGCGGTGATTCCGCGAGAACAGACAGGGTAGCCCGGTCGTCGGGCTCGTGGGTGCCTCGCAGGCCGCGGACCACGGCCCGGGTGCCTATCATCGGCGGCTCACCCATCCAGGAATCCGCATGTACCAGTCGCCGCTTCTCGCCGCTCATCTCCGCGTGCTCGAACGCCTCGCCGCTCATCGACGGGACCATGCCCAACGGGCCGCTGAAGTCCGAGGCGACGATGCCGATCGTTCCGCCGCGACGACCGAGAACGAACTGGAGACGGCCCCCTGGGGCGTGATGGATGACGGCGGTTCTCCGGCCTGCCAGATCGTGCTTGATTACGGCGAACTGGAGGCGGAATATGCGTCTCTGCGTCGAGGGGTGGCGATCTTCGATCGGTCGGACCGGATCGTGCTGGAACTTCGGGGCGATGATTCCGCGGATCTGCTGGATCGATTGGTGTCCAACAAGATGGTGGAGGGTTCGGCCGTGGTGCAGGCCTTCATTCTGGGGCGGATCGGTCGCATCATCGCCGACGTCCGCCTCATCCGGCTGGACGATCGGATGTTGTTGGAGTGTGATCGGACCGACGGGCCGAAGGTCGTTTCGGTGTTGGAGGGATTCATCTTCGCGGAGGACGTGGTGGTCACCGACCTCACCTCGACCCATCATCGCATCGACTGCTTCGGTCCCGATGCCCCGGCGACGATGGAGCATGCGATCGGAACGGGTATTCCCGGCAGCGGAGCGGTGAGCGGATCCATCGATGGCGACGAGGTGATCGCGTTCGCTCTGGAAGCCGGGGATGGATCCGAGGTCGGCGAATCCGGCATCGGCATCCTCGTGGCACGAGATCGGGCGGAAGCGGTCTGGGAGCGACTGATCGCGAGCCCCGCCCCCGGAAGGCGTCCCGTCCGTCCGATCGGATGGAACGCCTTCAACATCGCGAGAATCGAGACGGGTTGTCCGCTCTTCCATCTGGACTTCGGCCCCGACGCCCTGCCCCACGAGACCGGAATGGTCAAGAAGCGGATTGATTTCAGGAAGGGCTGTTATCCAGGCCAGGAGGTGGTCGCTCGCATGGAGAGTCGGGGAAAGGGTCGGGGAAAGCGTCGGGTGGTCGGGGTTCGTCCGGAGAGCACGGCCCTTCCAGTGTCGGGAGGCCAGGTCTTCGATGCGGAAAAGGGGGTCGCCGAGCAGGTCGGGGTGGTCACCTCCAGCACCGTGTCTCCTCTTCGCGGGGCGGCGCCGATCGCGCTGGCGACGGTTCGAGCGAGTCATGTGAAGCCGGGATCACGGGTGTTGGTCAATGCTGAAGGCGAGACCGTCGCGGCGGTGATCACGGAGTTCGACTTCGAACCCCCCGGAGACGCGGAGTCGTGAACCTGATCCTGCACGACCTGGTCATGGTGCCGATCACATCGACGCTCGGACCGATTCCAATGCGGCGGGAGGAGGAGTCTTTTGCGCCGACCGCGGAGATCGCGCTCTTCATCGCCGGAGCGTTTCTCACCCTGATGGTCATCATCTTCGTCGCCGGGCTCGTGGTGAGCATCGTGCGTGAGGAGCGAGCGGTCGCCGCGGAACGGTCCGCCGGGGAAGAAGAGGAATCATGAGCCAGGCCGAAGATCGTGGCGTCAGAATCACCGAAGTCGGTCCCCGGGACGGCTTGCAGAACGAGTCCGCGATGGTGTCGGTCGAGGACAAGATCACATTCGTCGATGCTCTCTCGGACGCGGGATTTCCCGAGATCGAGACCACCAGTTTCGTCAGCCCGAAATGGGTCCCCCAGCTGGCGGACGCCGCGGAGGTGATGGCCGGCATTCGCCGACGTCCGGACACCCTCTATTCGGCGTTGGTGCCGAATGCCCGAGGGCTTGAACGTGCGATCGCATCCGGCGCGGGCAAACTCGCGATCTTCACCGCGGCGAGCGAGTCATTCTGCGGCCGCAACCTCAATGCGTCGATCACCGAGTCGATCGAACGATTCGAACCCGTGATCACCGCCGCCCGGGAACGCGGGCTTCCGTTGCGGGGTTACGTTTCCTGTGTCGTCAAGTGCCCCTACGAAGGTTCGGTCGAACCGGAGCGGGTCCGGGAGACGGTGGCGAGGTTGGTGGAGGCGGCCCAGGGTCGAATCGAGATCGCGTTGGGCGAGACCCTCGGCGTCGCGACTCCGGACGAGGTCGAAGCGGTCCTGATGGCGGTCTCCCGGGAGGTGCCGTTGGGAGAGATCGATCTGCATCTTCACGACACCCATGGCCAGGCCCTCGACGGCGTGATCCGGGCGCTCGACCTGGGGGTGCGGGCTTTCGATGCGAGTTGTGCGGGGCTTGGTGGTTGTCCCTACGCGCCCGGGGCGGCGGGAAATCTCGCCACCGAGGATCTGCTGGACATGCTCGCGCGCGAAGGCTGGGAGACCGGCATCGACCGAGAGGCGGTGATGGTGGCGGTTTCGATCGCGAGGCGGATCACCAGACGAGCCGGCCGCTCCTGATCGGGGTTCCAAGGTCGAGCGGATCTCAGGCCGCGTGTTCGACCGACGTCGCCGCGAAGTCGTCGGTCGGAAGCTCCGAGGCTTCGATCCGGATTCCGGCATCCCGATGCAGCACCCCCGGCCCGAGGCTGCGTTCTCCTCGCCGACGATGTCGAACGATCCTTCGAACCTCGAGTCCGTCCGAACCCAGGATCACGCCGAGGGCGGGACCGGGGACGCCGAAACAACCGGTGTTCACGATGGTTCGACGGCCGACTCGCTCGACCCCGGCTCGATGAGAATGACCCGCGAGAATCATCCGGCTCGTCGGCGCATGGGTGGTGGCGAATCGGTCGAGCTTTCGAGCGTGGGACCACCAGAATCGACTGATCGCCAGGAGCTTCCAGGGTTTGCTCAGGGCCCCGAGCGGCGTGGTCGGTGGGCCGAGATCGCCAAGGGTCTCGCATTCGGCCTTCGCGGCCTCGCGACAGGCCTGAAACAGGCTGGTGAGATCATTCTGCTTCGAGGGGGCGAGCGCCTCGAGAAATTCGCGGTGTCGGGCCCGGATGATCTCCGCGGCGTCGGACCAGGGTGCGAGCGATTCATGCACCACGTCTCCATGAGTGATCAGCAGCTCCCCGCGGGAGAGGATCAAATGCCGCCGATCGGTGATCTCCGGATCATGATTCCCCGCCAGGACCACGAGATGGGTCCCGGATCTTCGGCATCGTTCGCGGAGTCGGTCCAGTTCCCGGGCCGCGTCCTTCGCCCACGTCCGAACGTGGAGTTCAGCGACATCGCCGTTGATCACGAGCGTCGAGGCCGCGTCGATCAGAGGTGCGAGTTCCTCCGCCTTCTCGGTCATGCCGGTCCGGCCCAGATGGAGGTCGGAGATCACGAGTACCGGTCGATCTGCCTGCGGGGACGGCGTCATGAGAGAAGGTCGGGATCCTGCTGTTCGTCGGAGCAACGACTCCGGGCTCCCGGACCGAAGCGGATCGCGTTCTTGCCGTTCCGCTTCGACTCCATCGCGAGTTCATCCGCAACCTGGAGCAGACTGCTGGCGTCCTGGCCGTCCCAGGGGAAGGTGGCGAGGCCGGCGGAGATGCTCAGGGATCCCTCGGCGTCCAGGCCCAGTTGCGGAAAGCGAAGTTCGCAGACCTTGGCCTGAAAGCGGTGGGCGATGTCCTCCACCGATTCGGGTGGCACGGACTGCTCGTTCCGGGGGCCGTCGGTGTCGCTGAAGATGACCACGAATTCGTCGCCGCCGATTCGGAAGACATGGTCCCCGCGGCGGATGGTGCAACGCAGCAGATCCACGGTCTGTCTGAGGACCTCGTCTCCGGCGTCATGTCCGTAGCGATCGTTGTAGGTCTTGAAGTTGTCGATGTCGAAGACCATGAGGGTCACGAGCCGGCGTTCCCGGCGGGCCGCCTCGAAGGTCTCCGCGGCGATGCGTTCGAAGGCTCGTCGATTGCCGGCGGTGGTCAGTTCGTCGGTCTCGGTCAGCACTTCGAGTTCACGGACCCGGCGTTCCATTCCCATCCAGGTCGCAAGCCAGGCCGACCAGGGCAGGAGATCGCGGGGTCCGACCGTCGAGGAGACGAGGGTCGCGAGGTGCTCGTTCTCATGTTCGACCCGAGCGGTGGCTCGGGAATCGTTGTCGTCCGTCTCGTCCGGGAGCAGCAGATGGATGTCGCTGGTACCCAGGTGGGCGCGGATCATCGAGAGGCTGATGGAGCGGAAGGTGCCGTCATCCGCGATCACCGCTTGAACCAGATGGACGTCGCCGAGATTCTCGGCCGACTCTCCTTCTGGCCTCGTCGTTTCAGGCGTTCCGACCGTGTCGTCGGGGTCCGAAGGCCTGGCTGGCTCCATCGCCGATTCGTTGAGCCCGGCGATCGCATCCTCGACTCGCGGGTTTCCAGGAGCAGAGGTCTCGGGACGTCGAGGGGCGGGTTCGAAGCCGGCCGGTCGGGGATGGCCGGCGACACCTTCGGCCGGCCTCCGGGGCGTCGAACCCTCCCGGGAGAGTCCGAGTGCTCGTCGCAGTTGATTCGGGGAGGGGGGGACTTCGATGGCGTCGTCGAATCCCTCGGCGATGGCGTTGTCGATCGCATCCTGGCGGCCGGGGGGGACCAGCAGGACCAGTCGCACCCGGGCGTCACCGATCTGGAACGCGTCGACGATCCTCCGGGCGGAGAATTCAGGAATGGTCACCGGGACGAGAACGGTGCCGACCTCTTCATGGGCACGGGCGAGGCCGACGGTACCCACGGCCTCGTAGACGTCATCCGCGGTCTCGGCTCGTTCGGGGGCAAGCTCGTGGATCAGTTCGAGGGTATCGCGGTGCTCGACTTCGCCCTGGATCACCAGAATGCGGGTGCTGCCAGGGCCGGGATGCGTTCCCATCATGGTGCTGTCGGTCATGGTGCGATGGGCCCTTCGTCGGAGGGATCCTGCTCGTCGTCGTCGAAGTCGTTGTAGAGGTCGAGGAGGTCCTGGTACTCGTCCTCGGTCAATCTGGTCGGGTCATCCTCCTCGTGGTCGTCTCCCGGGTCTTCCGGCCGATCGCCCACCGGGGGATCCGCTGACCCGAGCATCGGGCCCGTGGCGTCTTGAACCGTCGCGGTCTCGGGGTCGGTCGATGAACTGCCCTCTTCGATCTCGAGCAAGAGCCCGTCGTCGTTGACCCAGATACCGACCGCCGGCATGAGCCGGCGAGTCGATTCGAAGAGCCCGGAGAGGTCCGGCCAGGAGTTCCGATTCGCCACCGCGAGAATCGTCTGCTCGGCCTCGCCGGGAGACCATTCGGATCGCATTCGGCGTCCTCGCTCGAGTGATGCCAGCAACGCCGCGGCGGTGAGGGGATGCGTGGCTTGCAGGATCTCCTGGGGGGTGCTTCCCTGATCCCCAAGACGATCCACGAGCGCCTGCGGAAGGGGCTCGTTCGGCGCAACGAGAATCACGCACCGTCTGGTCACGGCATTCTCGTCCATCGGGTTGGAAGTGTCCGCCGTCACGTTGATCTCGCTTGGAGACGAGTCTAGCACCGGTCCTGCCCTTCGCCTGTCGAACCGCAAGAGAGCCGCACGGGAACGAAAAGTGACCTTGCTATCGGAACCACCGAGGGGAAAAAAGCACGTTGAGCTTCGTCGTGGGCGGGGGGCTCGAATCATCCTCGACCTCGCCTGGCTTCGTCGACGAGCGCGGAGAAGACACCTCGGCCGACGTTGGCATCCTCGGTCCGCTCCGGGTGCCATTGGACGCCGATCACGTGGCGTCGTTCCGGACAACTGACGGCTTCGATCACCCCGTCAGCGGCACGGGCGACGACCTCGAGGGTTCCGGCATCCTCGAGGGCCTGTCGATGGTGGCTGTAGACCAGGCCTTGAAATCCAGTTCCTTCGACGGAATGGATGGAGCCGTGACGATGGTCCTCGGCGGTGGGGAGGGTTCCTGGCAGATGCTGATTCAGATGGCCGCCCGCATGGAGGCCCATCAGCTGCATGCCCAGGCACACCCCGAGGGTTGGAAGGTCGGCGTGCGTTTTCTCGAGCAGCTCGAGGATTTCAAGTTCGAAGGTCTGCCGATCGGGATCGACCAGGGTGGCCTCGGCATGCACGGGGGCTCCGAAGGCCGTGGTGTCGGGATCGTCTCCGCCACTCAGGATGATCGCATCCAGTCGCTCCAGAACCGCCGCGGCGGTACCGGGAATCGGGGCGAGCGGAATCCCGATCGCTCCGCAGGCCTCAAGCTCTCGCAGGTAGGTGCGACGGAGCCTGACCTGGTCGTCCACCAGATCGGCCGTCACGCCGATGAGCGGAGGTCGATTGAGTGCGGCAAAAGAGGTGTTCACACGAAGGCTCCGGGTCGCTCCTGGCGTCGGGCGGGAATTCGCCATGACTGGCAGCCGGACACGGATCTTCGGTTTGAGGCCCTCCCGGCATCAAGAACCGGGCTCAGGAGGGTTTGACTGATCGCCGTCGGGTGGTCGGTCGGATAGAACGACGTAAACCTCCCGCGTGTTCGACATCGTGGCTGATCCGGCATCCGGATGCAAGGGAGACTTGCTCGATCGGAGCGGTTTCGATACTGTCTCCGATTCGTCGCCGCCCCAGGGGCCGGACCCGAGGCGGCTGCCACGCGAGTGGCATTCGAGGCATTTTTCCCGTCACGTCGATGATCGACCAAGGGCGGGGCAACCGGAAGTCGCAACCATGACCCAGTTTCAGGCCGCACCGACCATCCCGCTCAAGACCGGCGCCGACGGCAAGGAGTACATCGACTACAAGTCGGTGGACGATCTTCGTCGTCTGATGACCCCCAACGGCAAGATCTACACCCGGAAGCGTCTCGGGGCCAGCGCCCGCGAGCAGCGACGGGTGGCCCAGGCGGTGAAGCGAGCCCGCTACATGGCCTTGCTTCCCTACACCAGCGCCACGGTCTGACCAGCCCGTACGGCGATGCGTCGCACGAACATGAACCGGCCTCGACGGCATGCCGTCGGGCCGGTTTTCGTCGCGCGGTCGGGTTTCAGGGTTCCCGATGGAAGCGATGCCAGCGACGGCGAATGGTCCGACTGGTCAGCCGCGGGAGGCCGATCGTCCAGTGCCAGGCCCATCGGGTGTAGAGCCGACTCCGGATTCGTCGCAGTCCTCGATCGGTGGGGGCGACGGAAAGACCCCGTCGAAGCCAATTGAATGATGACAGGAAGCGACTGTCGTCGAGGGCGGCGAGCGCGAGGTTGTGGAGGCTGCGGAGGCAGTCCGGATCCTTCCGGAGCACCCGCCTGGAGATCGTGATCCCCCCGACCCGGTCTCCCAGTCGATAGCGACAGGCGGCCAGACGTCGGAGCGTGTCGAGATCATCGGGTTGCGAGGCTGCGAGGCGTTCGAGAATCGGTCGCGCCTCGCGGATCATGTCGACCTCCATGAGGAGTCGGGCGAGCAGCCCGAGCTCGGACATGGGCTCGTCTTCGGGAATCCTCAACAGGGCTTCACGCAACTGGGTTCGGGCGTCGTCGATCCGATGGCAGCCGATGAGAGCTTCTGAAAGCCGCCTCCGAACCATCGGGGTTTCGGGATCAAGGCGTCGCACCACCTCGAATTCCACCCTCGCATCGTCGAATCGATGCATCGCCAGCGCGGTCATCCCGAGTTCCCAGTGGGCGGCGATGTTCGCGGGTTCGATTTCCAGCACCCGACGGAATCGATCGATCGCTTCGGGGCGACGTTCGAGTCGGACGAGGAGGCGGCCGGAAGAGAGAAGGCTGCCGATGGAGGTCGGATCTTCGCGGAGTTCCGCAAGGTGGAGCTGCAAGGCACGCTCGGGACGGCCGGTGGTCTCCAGCAGCCAGGCGATGCGGGATCGCAGGCCGGGCATTCGGGGTGACTGCCGCATCGCTTCGCGGTAGCACCAGCTCGCGCGGTCGGTCTGTCCGATCTCCGCCTGCAGATCGCCCATCTCGACCAGGCAGCTGGGCATCTCTTCGAAACGCTGTTGTGCTTCGTAATACGCGAGTTGCGCGTCTTCCGGCCGCTGAAGCCGGCGAAGGGCCGCGATTCGTACCGCATGGCAGCCTTCGTGGACGGGGCCCATGCCGTTGGCGCGATCCGCGAGTTCGAGCGCTTCCTCCAACCGGTCCAGGCGAAGGCAGAGTTCGGCGCTGGCCGCCAGCGGGTGGGCGTCGTCCGGGAGAAGGGCCGCGGCCTGTCGCATCGAGCCGAGCGCCTCCTCGGGTCGATCGAGTGAATCCAGGACCATCGCCAACGCGGCATGCCACTCGCCCCGCGACGGATCGATCTCGATGGCCTGGCGAAGCGACTGCTCGGCTTCGTGGCCTCGTCCCAGTCCGAGCAGATGCTCGGCCCGGTCGACGTGTTCTTCGGCTTGGTCCCACTCGTGCATCTGGGGCGTTCCATTGCGGAGTCGCGGACTTCGAGTCCCAAGCCGCGTTCCGTTGCGTAGACTAGGGCGTCGGGACGATCTCGGCACGCTGACACGGGGCCGATGCGTCCCGTTTCGGGCCACACGAGTTCTCGCGAAACATTTTTCGAGCCTTCCACGCCCACCTTGACGAAATTCCCGGACGAACCTCGAACCCTCCGTTTCGGCCGCTTGCGGACGATGGTGATTTTCTCGCTCGTTCTGGCTCCGAACCTCGATTCCTCATTGACGGCGGGGTTGGTCGACGAAGTCGTCGATGGAGTTCGTGAGACTCGTCCCGGGTTGAATTCGAGTGACGATCTTCGCCTGTTCACGGAGATGTTGGATGACGTCACGGTTCCCGCCGGATTCCGTCGAGAGGCGGCGACTCGACTGGGTCGAGCCGGGACGGCGGAGGCGGCGATGGTCCTTGGTCGAGTGCTGATGGGCAGGGACGTCCTGGGGCGCGAGGCGGTCCTCGAAGGCCTCCGTGCGGTGCCTTCCCTTCCGCGACCCGTGGTGCGGGAGGTGCTGGCGGCGGTGATCGACGGCATCGTCTCTCCCGAGGAGGGCGCTTCGGTGCTCGCCGGGGCGGACGTCGACGGCATCATCACCGTCGTGTCCCGGTTCCAGGAGACCGAAGAGCGCGTCCTGAGGCTTCGGCTGATCGATCTGCTCGGGCGTCTGGGTGATCCGGCGGCTCCCGGGGCGCTGGTCGAGGCCTTGCGTTTCGCGATCGACGACGAGGAAGCGGATGCGATCGACGAGTCGCTTCAACGCTGGTCCAACTCCGAGGTGAGTCGGGACGCGAACGCCTGGCGTTCGTGGTGGAACAACCTGAACATGGACGGGGACGGTTCCCGGGCACTCCGACAACTGGCCAATCGAATCGCCCAGGAGTCGGCCCGGGCCGATGCCCAGGCCCAGCGGGCGGAAGGCCTGGCGAATCGCATCGCCGAGCTGTACGCCAACCTGCTCGCGTTGCTGCCGGAGGTCGACCGGATGCCTCGCCTTCGAATCATGCTGGATGACGAGGAGCCGATGGTCCGGCTGGTCGCGGTGGCTCAGATCGAGCGGATGCTTCGCGATGCGAAACTTCCTCCCGATGAGATCCGGGAAGCGATCGTGGCCCGCCTCGGCGACATCGATCCCCGGATTCGAATCAAGGCCACCAAGATTCTCGATGCCATGGGGGGTGAGGATCTCGGACCGATCCTCGTTCGATCCCTGGTCATCGAGTCCGACCCGGAGGTGATTCGGACGGGGCTTCAGGTCCTTGGGGGTCGACCCCAGCCCGATGCGGTCGCCTTCGCGATCGAACGACTGGGGGACGAGGATGCCGAGACCGCGGCCCTGGCGGCGAGGGTCATCGCCACGGTCGCCGCCGTCGGCCAGCTCCACCCCGACGACCGTGATCGGGTTCGATCCCGATTCACCGATCTGACCATGATCGATTCCCGGGACGAGGCTCGACTCGTGGTGCTGGTCTCGGACCGTCCGGATGAGACCGTGGATCTGCTGGTGGTCGAGGACGAGATGGTGAGGCGGGGCGCGGCGGAGGCCTATCGCACCCTCGGGAGACGGGACATCCTGTTCGAGGGGGCCTTGAACCCCACCGTCATGCGAGTGGCGATCCAGGCGTGGTCGGAGGTCGATTCCAAGATCGGCCCCGTCAACATCCAGACCATGCTCTCCCTGCGGCCGGATGAGGATGCACCGGACGCGGAGACCGATCTGGCAACCTGGCGGGCCGCGATGATCCGACTTCTCGAGGCCATGCCGACCGCGAAGCTTCCAGAGACCGAATCGATGCTCGTGCTGGAGACCACGCTGATCGACGAACGCTGCAAGATGCTGCGCCGAGGGACCGAGGATCCCACCCTTGGTGAAGCGGACCGTGTTGTTCTGCACCGCCTTCTCGCTCGAATACTCGCCGGCAGCGGGCGGCCGCTGGAGGCGGTGCTCGAGTATCGGGCCGCGGGAGCCGGAGAGGAAGGTTCGGTCCTCCGCAACGAACTCCTCGCGGCGCTCTTCCTGGCCGAAGAATGGGACGACGCATCGGATCTGGCTCCGGTTCCGGCCGCCTGGATCGATTTTCTCGAAGACCGGCCGCTGGCCGAAGCCGAATTCTCCCGCGGAATGCTGGTCGAGATCGATCGTCGTTTCGCATCGGAGATCCAAGCCGCGGATCAGACGAGGCTTGAAGCTCTCCAGAGTCGGCTCGGCGGGATCGCGACCGAGACCGCCGAAGAAGGCTGAGGCGGCGGAACGGGCGCTTCGGATACGATCTCCGTTCCTCGCGGAGGTGACGTACCTCGTGCCGGGGCCGACTCGTCCCAGCAGCAGCGCCTCCGGCGCCTGGAGATCACCATGGTTCCGCCGAAAGACGCTTCCGGAGAAGCGACCCGCCTCGAACGAGACACCATGGGCGAGATGCCCGTTCCCGTCGATGCGTTGTTCGGGGCCACGACGCAGCGGGCGGTTCTGAACTTCCCGATCTCCGGTCGCCCGGTTCCGACGGAGGTGATCGAGGCGTTCGCCGAACTCAAGCGAGCCTGCGCCGAGGCGAACGGCCGTCTCGGAGTGATTCCGACCCCGGTCGCCGGCCTGGTGGTCGACGCCTGTGATGAACTGCTTCAGGGACTCGCGGGAACCCACGACCGACCGTTGAACTGGTGGCTCGAGCAGTTCCCGATCGACGTCTACCAGACGGGTTCCGGCACCAGCACCAACATGAACGTGAACGAGGTCGTCGCGAACCTCGCGTGTCTCTCGGCGGGCAACCCGCTCGGAAGTCGCGAACCGGTCCATCCCAACGACCATGTCAATCAGGGGCAGAGCAGCAACGACACCTTCCCGACCGCGATGCAGGTGGCGGGTGCGATGGCGATCGAGCGGTCCCTCGTCCCGTCTCTCAAGCGACTCCAGAAGGGTCTGGCGAAGAAGGCACGGCGCTGGGATCGAGTGGTGAAGACTGGGCGGACGCACCTGCAGGACGCCACGCCGATGAGGGTGGGACAGGAATTCTCGGGGTTCGCAGCACAGATCGAGGAGTCGATCATCCGGGCCGGTCGGGCGATCGCCCGTCTCTCCGGCAACCTGCCGATCGGTGGCACCGCCATCGGTACCGGGATCAACACGCACCCGGATTTCGGAGATCGGGTCTGTGGTCGGCTTTCCAAGCGGCTTGGCATTCGTTTCACCGAGGCGAGGAATCACTTCGAGGCCCAGGCGACTCGCGACTGCGTGGTCGAGGCCTCGGGCGAACTTCGAACCATCGCCACGAGTCTTTCCAAGATCGCCAACGACATTCGCTGGCTGGGATCCGGTCCCCGTTGCGGTCTGGGAGAACTGGTGCTGCCCGCGACCCAGCCCGGCTCCTCGATCATGCCCGGGAAGGTCAACCCGGTCATCTGCGAAAGTGTGATCCAGGTCGCCTGCCAGGTCGTGGGGCATGACACCGCCATCACCCTGGGCGGGTTCGGTGGCACCGGTTCGCTTCTGCAGCTCAACGTCGCCATGCCGATGATGGCCTGGTCGTTCATCGACTCGGTGCGAATGCTGGCCAATGCGGCGGCGATCCTTCAGGACAAGTGCATCGACGGTCTGGAACTCGACCGAACGGTCGTCGAGGGATACGTCGAGCAGAGCCTGATGAACTGCACTTGCCTCGCTCCGGAGATCGGATACGAGAACGCCGCGGCGATCGCCAAGGAGGCCCACGCCCGGGGGGCCTCGATCCGGGAGATCGCCCTGGAGCGGACGGATCTCGAACCTGATCGTCTCGACGCTCTCCTTGATGCTCGGTCCATGACCGAGCCTTCGGCGAAAGGGGTTTCCGGTCCCGGAAGACGAAAGTCCGCATCCAGCGGGAAGTCGAAGAAGAAGACCAAGAAAACCAACCAGAAGCCCACGGCGAAGACAAAGTCCGCCGCCGGCAGAAAGCCCTCCAAGGAATCGAAGTGATGACCGCCTTTCAGCCTGTCCATGATCCAGCATTCGACCCCACGCTCGTCGATGTCGACATGCACCTCATCCCGCCGACCGCGCCGGTCACCGGGGTGGTCACCCGCAATGAGATCTGTCTCCGCGGCAAGTCGGCGAGTTTCATCCGGCACGTGTGCATCGACGTCGCCGGCACCCCGCTCGAGGGGACCTTCAAGGCCGGCCAGAGCTTCGGGATCGTGCCGCCGGGCGTCGATCACAACGGCAAGCCGCACAAGGTCAGGCTCTATTCGATCGCCTCTCCCACGGGAGGGGAGGACGGGGACGGACGAATTCTCTCGACCACCTGCAAGCGGGTGATCGACGAGTATCGACCCGAGGGGAACGCTGATCCGGATCGCCGGGGGCTCTACCTCGGCGTGTGCTCGAACTACGTCTGCGATCTCCGCCCGGGCGACGAGGTCAAGGTGACCGGTCCCGTGGGCAAACGCTTCGTGCTGCCGCAGGAGCCCGCTCGGCACGACTACCTGATGATGGCGACCGGTACCGGGGTCGCACCGTTCCGTGGAATGGTCCTCGATCTTCTCGAAGGACCCGGCGGACCGGTCGACACCGAGGTCCACCTGGTGATGGGTGCCCCGTATTCGACCGATCTGCTGTACGACGATCTCTTCTGCAAGCTTGATGAGAAGCATCCGAACTTCCACTACCACCGGGTGATCAGCCGCGAGCTGCGACCCGACGGGACCCCCCAGGGTTACATCCATCATTTCCTCGACCGGGAAGTGCGATTGCACGAAGACCTGCTGCGTCGAGACCGGACGCTGGTCTACATCTGCGGACTGGCGGGCATGCAGACCGGGGTGTTCCAGACCATGGCGAAGCTCGGAGTGGGAGGGCAGTACCTCAAGGTCAAGGACGAGATCGCAGGAACGAGTCCCGCCGATTGGAAGGGGCCGGACATCAAGCGATACGTTCGACCGACGCATCGTTGCATGCTCGAGGTCTACTAGTCGGTCGTTCATCGACGGCAAAAAAACCGCAACCCGGCGTCTCCGACGCCGGGTTGCGGTGTTCACGGGGAGATTCTTTCGCCGCTCGGGGCGCGGTCATCAGTCGTAGGCCGCGGTCACCGTGGGCAGGTTGATCGTTTCCAGCTTGAGATTCGTCGTGATTCGGAAGTTCGACTGGGCGCGATGACGTTCCGCGAAGAAGAAACTCAATGCGTAGTCTTCGCCGTTCTCGAGTGACAGGCGATCGAGGTCCACGGTCTGCTCCAGGGCGCCGTGCACGCCTCCGAGATCGATCACCAGGCGTCCGTCGATGAAGACCCAGACATCGTCATCCCCCCGGAAGGTGAACGCCTGAGCGCCATCCTCGTCGTAGGTGAATTCCGTGTGGAGTTCGAAGGTGAAGTGGTAGTTGTGGTCGGGGCCGTTACCGCCCGAGTTTCCGTAGAGCTGGTGATCGACGGGGAAGAATCCGTCCCGCTCGGAGTAGATCTCGTCCTGATTGGAATCGAAGACGTACGACCCGTCCGGCTGTCGCTTGAGGGAGACGTCGAGCAGTCGTGACTTGTTCACTCGCGGATCGTCCCGGAACCAGAGCCGGAAGGAGTCCTCGTCCTCGATCCCGCCGCGGTCGTTGCCGCGACTGGTTCCGGCGGTGTCGCCCTCCGAGGAATCGAAGAGTCGCCAGCAGATGTTCTCGCCCGACGCGTCCTTCCACTGCTCGCCGACCTTGAATCCGTTTCCGGTGAACACCGGCTTGCCCTCGGAATCGAGGGCGTCGGCGACGTTTCCGACGTAGTGACCGAAGCCTCGGTCGGGGCGTCGCTCGAAGTCCGGATGACCGTTCTCGACCGTCCGCTCCTTGAAGTCACGAACCACGCCGGTGAGAACCAGGGAATCCGGGACGTCATCCTGGACGACATCGGGGCCGCCGGGCAGGGGAGCCATGCCGAGCGTGCCGGCGGTCAGGATGGCGGTGGTGATCGTGATGCAGGTGGTGATGGGCTTCATGTGTTTTCCTCCGGAAGGCGTTTCGCAATGATGCGGTGCCTCCGACCACGACGGTACGATTCACAATCGGCCACGCAAGCCGCCTGATCACTCGATTCGACTCGTGGTCGGGATTCCGCGGGTCGGGTGGATCGTGCCGGTCCTGCCGATCCCGAGGCCTCGAGTGCAGTCGCTGGCCGCATCGGGCCGATGCTCAAAGGTTCCTTCCTCGACGAGTTCACGGAGATTCACTGGATGGATTGCTTCCGGATTCAGGGTGGTCAACGACTGGCAGGCTCAATGAAGGTCGAGGGCTCGAAGAATGCTTCGCTTCCTCTCATGGCCGCCGCGCTCCTCGCGGATGGTCCGATCGATCTCCATGGGGTGCCTGAACTCAGCGACACTCGCAACATGATCAGGTTGCTGGCCGAATTGGGACTCGAAATCGACGAGTCCGAGCCCGGCAGGCTTCGTTTCCGGACGCTGGATCCCACGGCCGTCCACGCCCGTTACGACATCGTCCGGACGATGCGGGCCAGCATCTGCGTCCTCGGGCCACTTCTCGCCCGTCGCAGAAAGGCGATCGTGTCGATGCCGGGTGGGTGCGCCTTCGGGGCGAGACCGGTCGATCTTCATCTTCGGGGGCTCGAAGCCCTGGGTGCGAAGGTGCGACTCGACGGGGGAGACATCCACTGCGAGGCGGACCGACTCAAGGGCACCACCATCTTCCTCGGAGGTCCCTACGGATCCACGGTTCTCGGCACCGCCAACGTGATGAGTGCCGCGACGGTCGCGGAAGGAACCACGGTCATCGAATCCGCGGCCTGTGAGCCGGAGATCGCGGATCTGGCTCGACTCCTGAACGCGATGGGCGCCAGGATCGAGGGGGCGGGGACTCCGCGCCTCGTGATTCACGGAGTGGACGAACTCGGACCCGCCAGCCATACGGTGCTGCCGGACCGGATCGTGGCCGGCACCTATGCGGCGGCGGTCGCCGTCACCAACGGGGACGTGGAGATCCACGACTTCCCCTACGACTGCCTGCTGGCCGCCCTCGACCGATTCCGGGAGATCGGGGTGATGGTCGAGCGACTCGATCCCTCCGAGGACTCGCTCCGTTGCCGGGTTCGAGTGACCAGCGAACGGGTTCTTCGGCCATCCATCATCACGACCCAGCCGCATCCGGGGTTCCCGACCGATCTGCAGGCCCAGTTCATGACCCTCCTGTGTCTCGCCAACGGCAACAGCATCATCACCGAGAAGATCTATCCGGAACGCTTCATGCACGTGGCCGAACTTTCCCGCATGGGGGCCGACCTGATTCGGCAGGGGCCGACCGTGATGGTGGTCGGTGGACGGGAACTCGTGGGAGCGCCGGTCATGGCGAGTGATCTCCGGGCGTCGGCCTGCCTCGTGATGGCGGGACTCGCAGCCCGCGGGGAGACCATCGTGAACCGGGTCTATCACCTCGATCGAGGGTACGTGCAGATGGAGAAGACCCTGAACGATCTCGGGGCCAGCATCGAACGCATCGATGATCGTGAGTTGCCGGAGGACGTGGCTCTGAGCTGAGCCACGAGCCGGCGATCAGCCGTGGAGGATCGCGTGCATCGCGATCGCGGCAGCGGTCGCGGCATTGAGGGATCGCTCGTCATCTCCGCCCGGCCTTTCCGACGGTGGCAGATCCGCCGGACCGTCGATGCGACGAATCTCATCGCAGCGTTCGAGCGTGGCCGCATCGAGACCGTGTCCTTCGTTTCCAATCACGATCACGGTCCGATCCGGACGGTCGGAGGCACCGACCGGCCGGAAGCCGAGCGGATCCGCGTCGGGAAGATTCTCCAGGCCGATGCTGGTGAAACCGCCGTGGCCGCGAAGGTCGCTCAGGACCTCGGGCATCACGCCACCCACCGCCCAGGGAACGCGGAAGACCTGGCCCATCGAGATTCGAAGACAGCGTCGCAGCAAGGGGTCGGCGCAGGCATGATCGAGGATCAACCCGTCGGCCCCGAGGGCCGCGGCCGTCCGGAAGATCCCCCCCATGTTGTCCATCGAGGTGATCCCGGCCAGCGCGACGAGCAGGGATCTCCGCTCCGGCCGATGATCCGGCAGCACTTCGAGAAGGTCATCGAGTGATGCCGGGCGACGTGGTCTTCTTCCGATCGCGAGTCCGCCACCATGGAAGTGGTAACCGGTCGCCAGCGTCATGATCTCATGGTCGGCTTCGAGCACCGGCACTTCCAGTGCCCGGGCCTCTTCGGCGAGTCCCGGAGCCCGGTTCGGATCGAGCAGCACCGACTCGACGGAGCATCGCACCGTCCCTCCTTCACGAATCGCATCGAGGAATCGACTCACCACGCGCGGGGATTCCACCACGAACCGGCCGGCGTCGGCTCGACGCTGGCGATCGGGGACGTCGCGGAAGGGGTTCAACGCGGGATCGGCCTGGTCGATGATTCGACGGGTGGGGATCACGATCAGGATCCGTCGATGATTTCGCGTCGCAGCCGTTCGGCGAGGGCGTCGACCATTTTCTCGAAACGAGTCACGACATCCTCAAGCGAGGGAATCGGAGCCGCCCCCGGGTCTTCGCCGTTTCGATGCAGGCGTTCGAGCCGTTCCAGACGCCGGGCCGCGTCCCGGAGGTCGATTCCAGCGAGGACGGTGTCGTCGACGGCCTCTCGAAGCAGGCGTCGAGATTCACTGGCCCGATCCGGGTGGGTGGTGATCGCTTCGAGGACGATCGGGAAGAGATCGTTGAGGGCGAGCTTCAGTTGTCCACCCGCCAGTACCAGACGAGCCAGCATTCGGGCGATCCCATCTCGAAATTCCGGAGCGTGGATCTTGAAACGCGTGGCGATCGAATTCAAGTCGTTCAACGCCGACTCCAGGTCCGATCCGGCCGCGATGACCCGCGCTCTCATGTCCGACGCCTCGTCGATGATCTCCCCCATGTCGCCCTGCATGGCCCTGACGTCGATGTCGATGAGATCGAAGCGGTCTCTGATTCGAAGGAGTTCCTTCCTGACGTGAGCGGTGTCGGTCTCCGCCGCTGTTTGCAGGGATTCGATCGCTCGTTCGGCGAGGGGCTGGCGGGCGAGGATCTTTGAAAACTGCGTGCGAAGTGCCTTGAGCTCGTCCTGAATCACCACCAGATCGGGCCGCGTCATCTGTACGAAGGCTTCGATCCGATCGAGAATTGCGCTCACGAGCAGGCTCGTGAGCTGCACTCTGGTACTGATCGCGGTGTTCGCGTCGTCGGTCAGCGTGGCGATCTTCTCGATCAGGAGCCCGTTGGTTCTTCCGAGCAGTACTCCCGCGGAACCGCCGGAGGGCTCGCTCAGTGAGACGGCGATGACGCGGGGCTCGCCGGGTTGGAAGCGTGATTTCTTCGTTCCCTGATCCCTGATGTTGAGCACGCCATTGGTACCGGCGATGCCGACTCTCAGGCGAATCAGGGCATCCGACGAGAGCACGAACCGACGGTCGAGTTCGAAGTGGATTTCAATCAGCTGCTTCTTTGAAGCGATCTGGTCCTTGATCAGGATCACGCGACCCTGAGGCAGTCCGCCAATCTCGACCGAACTGCCCGCGGCGATTCCGCTCGCTCCATGGGAGAGGGGCAGGGTGGCCACGTAGGTGGTCTGCGCTGGACGCAGGAGATCGGGGATCTTCGATGCACCGACACCCAGGCCCAGCACCACCGCGATCATGATCGCTCCGGTGCGGCGAAGGAACTTCGGGCTGCGGTTCTCGCGGCTCATCCTTGATCTCGCCGGGCTGGCATTCGGCGTCTCGAATGCCGAGCAGCGGGATTCACTCCTTCCCGGGCTGGTCGCTTGGATTCGTATCGGCCACTGGATCGTTCGTGTCGGATTCCGCCCCGTCCGTCTCGTCGGCCTCGGGCGTTTCGGAACCGGTTGTCTGGCCGATGATCACCGAGAAGAGTTGAGACTGAGTGGTCTCCAGGCGCTGGAGCGAGTCGGCGAGGAATCGTTGCACGTCATTTCGGAGCGTCTCATCATTCTCCAGGACACTCGGGAATCGTTCCATCACCGACTGGAGGCTCTCCGCGGCCGAGCGAACCTCGGTGGCCGCGATCGTGAAGTTCCGAGCGGCGGAGAACAGATTCTCGTTCGCGAGCTCTCCCGGTTGAGGCTGATAGAGGATTCGCCAGGGACTTCGTCGGATCTCGATCGTCGCGAGTTTCATCTCGCCAGCCGCCACCAGGGCGTCCTGCAGGAAGCCGCGAACGGAAGGGATCGAGGCCGCGACCTCGAGATCGAGGGTCTGAAGGACCTTGGCGAGGTCGCCGATCGCCGCGGTGCCGGTGTCGAGGGCCTGGTCCACCCGGGCCAGGGTGTCGTCTCGGAGGCGTTGGGTGATGGCCGCGCCGTCTTCCGTCATGATCTCGACATTGGCGACCGCGGTATCGATTCGCGCAACGTTGCGGCGAACCGCGTCTCCGATCATCTGGAGATCCTCGCGGGCTTCTTCGACCGTCTTCGCCGCGGTCTGCATGGCACCATCGAGCCGATCGGCCGCGGAAGCGACCTGCTTGAAGGTCTGATCGAGGTCCTTCCGCCACTCCCCGTAGTCGCCGCGGACATCGGACATCAGGCCACGGGCATCGGTGAGCGCCGGTCGGATCTGAGCGTCGAAGGTCTTCTTGACGTCCTGGTCGAGGAACTGGGTGAAAGACGCGACGTTCTCCAGCAGCTGGCGGGTGGTGACCGCGTTCTGTGGACCGACAAAGGTCGTGAGAAGACCATCCCCGGGAGTCGCTGGAAGTTCTCCGCCGCCCTTGGTGGGGAGTTTCACCGACTTGGTTCCGTTGCGCGAGGCCGGCGACTGGGTGACCTCGTCGGCGCCACCGATCGTCGTGATGTTGATCCAGCTGGAGCCACCGAGGACGGGGACGGTTCTGATCGCCACGGCATTCGACCAGAGGCTGATGTCCTTGTCGACTTCGATCTTCACCAGGGCTTCCGGCAGGTCGTCACCCTTGGCATCGATGCCGGTGAGCGAGATCTCGGTGACCTGGCCGCGGGAAAGACCACCGACTCGCACTTCGGAGCCGACGCCGAGTCCACCGACACCCTCGAGCAGCGAGAAGCGCACGGAGTAGCGGTTGTACTCGCCGAACAACTTGTTCACCGCATCGCCATTGAGGATGACGATCGTGACGAAACCGAGCACCACCGCGGAGATGGTGAAGAGCCCTGCCTTGAGGTTGTTCCGGTCGCCGTCTGGGTTCGATGCCATGGTGGAAAGTATCGCCGCCCGAGCTCGGATATGCCAACCCCTCGGGGGCGAGCCGTCAGGCGCTCACCATGGCCTCGTTGGTCGGGTAGCGGTCCACGGCCTTCAAAAGCTGCTCGATCTGGACGGGGGGAGGCATGGAGATCAGTCGCCGCCGAAGGGCGGTGATGGTCTTCAATTCTCGATCGCTCATCAGGAGATGCTCTTTTCGGGTCCCGCTCGCGGCCAGATTGATCGCCGGAAAGAGTCTTTTCTCGGAGATCCCGCGGTCGAGGACCAATTCCATGTTGCCGGTCCCCTTGAACTCTTCGAAGATCACCTGGTCCGCCCGGCTCCCGGTATCCACGAGACAACTGGCGATGATGGTCAGGGATCCGCCTTCTTCGGCATTCCGAGCCGATCCGAAGAGCTGCTTCGGGATTTCGAGGGCTCGAGAATCCAATCCACCGGACATCGTCCGCCCGCTCTGGCGGAAGGAACGGGAGTTGTTGAACGCCCGGCCCAGGCGGGTCAGGGAATCCAGGAGCACCACCACGTCGCGGCCGGCCTCGAGTTTTCGCTTCGCCCGCTCGATGGCGAGCATTCCGAGCCGACAGTGGGTGTCGATGTCCATGTCGTTGCTGGAGGCGAGAACCTCCGCCGGGACGTTCCGGCGAAAGTCGGTCACTTCCTCCGGTCGCTCGTCGATCAGCAGGGCCACCACATCGACGTCGGGATGATTGTGCTTGATGCCTTCGGCGATCTGCTGGAGAAGAATGGTCTTCCCAGCCTTCGGGGGGGCCACGATCAGGCCGCGAGTACCGAATCCGATCGGACAGAAGAGATCGACGAGCCGGCAGGCCGGAGGGCATCCGCGGTGCTCGAGCGCCATTCTGGGCTCGGGGTCGATCGGGGTGAGTTCCTCGAACGGTTTTCGAGCCTTGTAGGCATCGATCTCGAGTCCCTCGATCTGCAGGATCTCCTCGACCACCGGACGGGGAGCACGACCACCGGAGCGTCTGCGACGCTTTGGTTTGCGTTGTCCGACTTCGACTGTCAACTGCTGTGCCGTTCGCAGATTGAGATCATCGATGAGTTCGGGTGGCATGAACGGATCATCGGCGCCTTCGACCAGACCATCGCCGATCTGGCGAAGACGTGGTTCAGAACCCTTGGGGAAATCGAGAATGCCGGTCGCAGTGGTCATCGGGGTTCGCCAGATGTGTCTGATACCCGCCTCGGCGAAGCATCCTTTCGGATGCACCTCAGTTCAGGTTTCGGACATGTCGGTATCCGGCGTCCAGAGCGGGGAGACTTCCGAGGGATCTTTGACGAACCGGAGGAGTCGTGGGGACGCGCGAATTCGGAGTGCCGAGGACCGGGAATCGGGCTTCGGACCCCCCGAGTATAGAGGAACCCGATCATCGGTGTCCCTCGGAGACCTCTCGGATCAGTCCGGGCCGGCGGCCATGGCCACCGCGATCCGGGCGGCGAGGGCCGCGTTGGACACGAGAAGGGCGACATTCGCGCCCAGTGGGTCCGTTCCCTCCGCATCCGCCATCGCGGAGAGGAGAAACGGCGTGACGGCGGCACCATCGATCCCGAGGGCGGAGGCCTCCGCGAGGCTCGCGTCGACCAGGGTCTCCAATCGACCGGAGTCCGCGGCGGCATCGGCCGGACAGGGATTGGCGATCAACAGGCCACTGTTCATCTTGAAGTCCGACCAGTGGCGATGGCAGGCGTCCGCGACCGCGACGGCGTCGTCGAGTCGGTGGGGCACTTCCAGTTCGGCGTGGATGCCGGCGGTGAAGATCGGCATGTGATCGGTGCCGAATCCGATCACCGGAACCCCGAGGGAGTCCAGGGCTTCGAGGGTCGCGGTCACATCGAGAATGACCTTCGCACCGGCGGCGACCACCGCCACGGGTTCGGTCGCCAACGCTCGGAGATCCCCCGAGACATCGGGTCGTGACTGCCAGCCACGGTGCACGCCTCCGATCCCCCCGGTGGCGAAGACGCGAATCGGTTCCGGTGTGGCGAGACGGCAGGCGCGAAGGGAGCCGGCGACGGTGGTTCCGGCGGATGAGCCGGTCGCGGCGATCGGGCCGAGATCACGGGCGCTCGCTTTTTTCGCCGATTCGTCCAACGCCAGTTCCGCGAGGACTTCGTCGTCCATTCCGATTCGGAGGGTCCCGCGATGGATCGCCGTCACCGCCGGGATGGCGCCGGCATTTCGAACCGCATCCGCGATCGCCCGGACTGATTCGAGGTTGAAGGGAGCGTCGGAATCCCACTTCCGGCCTGCGAGCAGTTCACCCGCGGTCTGATCCGGGGCAAGGCTCTCGGGCCGAGGTCTCGGGCCTCTGGGCAGGCCGTGTGTGAGGACGGCCGTCTCGAGCCCGACGACCGGGCGTCCCTCGGCGAGGGCGTCGGCCACGTCCTCTGCGATTCGAACCGCGGTCATCGACGCCGGGTCCGGACCTTCCCCTGCATGCGACGGGCCGGCATGGCCTTGGGGACGAGGCCGCCGGGGAAGGCTGCTTCGTCGTCCGCCTTGATCGCGGGGGCTTCGGTTCTCTTCTGCAGGTTTTCGCGATCCTTCGCTCGCTTCTCCGCGATTTCCTTTTCGGCGCGGATGTCCGAGGGGACCGTGCCCGGTTCGAAGTCGTCGTAGACGGCCTGGGGGATCTCGATGTTGGCGAGCATCTCGCAGGCGGTGAGCAGGGGGCCCTGTTCCGGGGTCACGAGCGTCCACGCCACGCCTTCCCGCCCTGCGCGAGCCGTGCGGCCGATACGGTGGATGTACACCTCGGGGTCTTCGGGGATGTCGTAGTTGATGACGTGGCTGATGCCGTCGACGTCCAGGCCGCGGGCCGCGAGGTCACTGGCCACGAGGACGCCCAGAGAACCGTCACGGAGTCGATCCATCACCTGATTTCGCTTGCTCTGGTACATGTCGCCGTGGATCGCATGGGCGTCGATGTTCTTGCGTTCGAGGAACCTCGTCACATCGTCGACCGTTCGCTTGGTCCGGCAGAAGATGACGCTGAGGGCCGGCTTCTCATGCTTGATCAGGTGGGCCAGCAGCCGCTTCTTGTCCCAGGGTTCGACCTTGAGCCAGGACTGCTTGACTCGGGCGACGGTCAGACTGTTCTCGCTGGTGACGATCTTTTCCGGGTCCTTCATGTAGGACCGGGCGAGCTTCTCGATGTCTCCGGAGATCGTCGCACTCACGAAGATCGTCTGGGGGCGTTGCCTCATGGCGCCGAGGATCTTGCGGATGTCGTCTCGGAAACCGATGTCGAGCATCCGGTCGACCTCGTCGAGGACCGCCATCCGGATGAATTCGTAGGGAAGCATCCGACGTTCGTGAAGATCCATCACGCGGCCGGGGGTGCCGACCACGATCTCGGGACCTCTTTCGAGCTTCGGTGCCTGAGCGGTGATTCTCTGCCCGCCGTACACGGGGACCACCTGCAGGGGGGTGTCCTGTCCGAGGTCCTTGATCTCATTGGCCACCTGGATGGCCAGTTCGCGGGTCGGAACCAGAACGAGGGAGGCGAAGTGATCGCCGGGCTTCACCTTGGCGAGGATCGGCAGGCCGAACGCCGCGGTTTTCCCGGTACCGGTCTTGGCCTGTCCGAGGACATGACGTCCCGAGAGGGCGGCCGGGATCAGGGCGGCCTGAATCCTCGTCGGGTGTACGAATCCGCTCTTCGTGATCCCCTCAAGGACGTCCTCGGGCAATCCGAGGTCGGCGAAGGTCTTCGAAGTGTCGAAGGTCTCCTCTCCGGCGGACTTCGCGTTGGGTTGGTCTTCGGCGTCCGCGTCGGTCACGGGAGAATCCGTCTGGTGGCTCAAGAAAATGCTCGCAGCGGCAATCCTGAGATTGCTGGGATGATCTGATTTGGTTCGAGTTGTCGATAGTATGCGGGCAGGGCCCGTGCCGTCGGCACCTGCCCGGTGCCGATCGGAAATTCCGGACGAGACATGTTCGCCCAAAGCACCATCCGAATCGAACTCGACGCCTTGGCGAGCAATCTCGCTTCCGTGGCTGCTCACGTTGGTGGAGGCCTGGAGAGGCTCTGTGCGGTCGTCAAGGCGGATGCGTACGGTCTGGGGGCCGTCAGAATGGCCGCGGCCATGCATCGGATCGGGATTTCGAGGTTCGCGGCCTACGGCCCGTCCGAGGCGGCCGAAGTCGCGGATGCTTCTCCGGATTCCGTGGTAATCGTCCTGATGCCGGTCCGGGAACTCGCCCGTGACGCCCGTTCGATCTCCCTGCTCGGTCGGCAGCGGCTGCATTTCACGGCCCATCATCCCGCTCAGGTTCGAAGCCTCGAGGCCGAGGCGACCCGTCTGGGCGTGGTGATTCCACTTCAGCTCGAGCTCGATACGGGCATGGGCCGGGGCGGCTGCGAGGAAGGTGAGGCCGAGGAGATCCTCCAGATCATCGCGGCCAGCCCTCGACTTCGGCTTGCCGGCCTGATGAGTCACCTGCCCGATGCGGTGGATGATCCGTTCTCTGCCATTGAACGAGGGCGGCGATTCGATCGATTCGTTGATTCGATGGGAGCACTGATTCCCGAGGGCGTGGTTCGCCACGTGGCGGCGACCGCCAGCCTGGAGTCGAGCCCGCTGCACTTCGATCAAGTTCGTATCGGGCTCGCCTGGATCGGCTTCGGATCCAGTGTTCTTGCCGGGAGGCCCGACCCCATGCCGCTTCGGTCGATCTTCTCGTGGTGGTCGACGGTGATTCAGACCCGACGGCTCGAACCCGGACGGACGATCGGCTACGGGTGCACCATGCTCACCGACCGGGAGACCCTGACCGGCCTGATACCCATCGGTTACGCCGACGGGCTCCCCGCCGTATCCGGATCGGAATCCCATCGTCTGGTCATCCATGGACGGCGAGGCGCGGTCTCCGTTCCGGTCCTCGGGCGAATGAACATGGATCAGTGCGTGGTCGATCTCACGGATGTCGGGCCCTTGGACGACACCACCGCGGTTGAAGTGATTTCGGCGGACCCGGACTCTCCGGTCCGGTTGGATCGGGTCGCGGCGCGGGCGGGAGTGCTTCCCTACCAGTTGCTGTGCGGGATCTCGCATCGAATTCCCCGGTTGCTGGTCGCCGGAGGAGGTGCCGTCGCTGATCGTGGGGATTCCATCATCACCGAGGCGGAATCGGAATCGCGGAGATCCATCGGCGGCTGAGCCCGTTTTGGATTCGCGTCGTCCGCTCGGGACCTACCATTCACCCCATGGAAGACGTACGGAACGATGAACTCCGCCTTGGCGCGGTCTCCTACCTGAACACGCTGCCGCAGATCGACGGCCTCGACCGGATTCCCGGTGTCCGGGTGGTTCCCGATGTCCCCGCCAATCTCTGCGACCGCCTGGTGGCCGGCGAGACGGACCTCTCCCTCTGCTCGGTCATCGATCAGCAGATCTCCGCTCGTCCCCTCGAACTCGTGCCGGTCGGACAGATCGGCTGCGAAGGTGAGACGAAGACCGTGGCGCTCTTCTCGCGGGTCCCGATCGAGGAGATCGAGGAGATCGCGTGCGACATCGAGAGTCACACATCGGTCGCCCTGGTCCAGGTGCTCCTGGCCGAGCGGAACGGACATCGGCCGCGGGTCACCGCGTTCAAGCCCGATTCGACCGTTTCTCCGGATGCGGTTCTGCTGATCGGAGACAAGGTCGCCCGGATGGCACCGCCGGAGTCGAGCCATCCGCATCGGATGGATCTCGGCATGGCCTGGAACGAACTCACCGGACTGCCCTTCGTGTTCGCCGCCTGGTTCCGCCTCGCCGACGTCGATGAAGAAACCAGAGCCCGCACCGAGAGGCTGGCGATTCTGGTCGATCATGCCCGCCGTCGGCACCGCACCCTGATTCCGACCATGGCGCGTCGAGAGGCCGCGGCCCACGGATGGACCGTACCGGAAGCGGTTCACTATCTGGGAACCCTGCTGCGATACGAGTGCACGCCTCGGTCCCTCGAGGCGATCCGTCTCTTCCACGAACTGGCCGAACGTCACGGGGTGATCGAGGAGCGTCGGCCGCTTCTGGTCGCTGATCATGAGGCCGCGGCATTGGGATGAATCGTCGCCGTGACGCCGAAACGACTCCCGCCCATCGGGCGATCCGCCGGCAGTTCGAGTTCGCGGGTGACTCGGCCGCAGCCCGTCTGGACCGGTTGGAGATCCTGCTCTGCGACATCGAGCCGACGGGGGCGTATCCCCTCGATTGGCTCGTCTACCGCGTGACCGGGGTCAAGTCGGACGTCTCGAATGATCCGGATGGGATCGACGGGAAGCGCCTGCAGGGTGATCTCGCCGATCTGATCGATGAGATCGACCGGAGCCTCGGACCATCGCCTTTCGATCCTGACCGTCACCTCGACGCGGAGGAGGCCGCAAAGCGGCTCGGAATCTCCCGTCGGACCTTGCAACGGTGGCGAAGGCTCGGATTGGCCACTCGTCGATTCGTGCATCCCGGCGGTGCGGTCAGGGCGGGTATCCGAAACGAGGCCGTCCGTCGTTTCGCGGAGCGGAACCCGGGCCGGCTCCAGAGGGCGCGCCGCCGCCAGCCCATCGATGAGGCGGAACGAAGCATGATCCGCGAGGCGTTCGATCGATGGGTGGGGGAGGCCTCGTCCACGACCGCGGCGATCGAGCGGATCGCGGAGGAGATGCATCGGAGTCCCGCGGCGATTCGAGCCATCATCGAGCCTTCCGCCCGCCCCGCCCGGGCGGGGCCGCAGGCGCGGAAGGTGATCGGACGACTGGTGGCTCGGGCTCGGCGTCAGGGGATTCCGGTCGCCGACATCGCCGCCCGAATCGATCGAAGCGAGGCGACGGTTCGTCGCTACGAGCTGGAGGCCCGATGGGCGGAGGTCCGATCGATCGATCCGCCGATGGTGTCAGTCCCCAATCTCGGGCGAACGGACGCCCCCGAGGTCTTCACGGTCGCGGGCCTCATCGATGATCTGCCCCGTGAACTTCAGCGTGCGGACCCCACGACCTGGTTGGCCAGAGTCCGGAGGCTTCCGCAGATGGAGGAGGATGAAGAGGTGCGAGGCCGGATCGCGGCCATGCATTTCGCCCGCGCTCGGGCGAGAAGTTCCGTGGATGAATTGAATCTCGGTCGCGCCTTCGCCGGCCCGAGGCCGCCGGGTGAGCGTGGACTCGACCCCATTGAAACCGATCTCCGCTGGTGGGGCCTGTTGCTGGAGCGAAACACGGTGTCGGGTCTGGCCGCCGGCCTTCAGCGGCTGGAACAGTCGATCGGCCGCCGGCTCGAGCAACTCCCCGGGGCACGGGTCGAATCCTTGCTCATGATTCTGTTGGAGGGGACGGTCGAGGTCGTTCTGGGATTCGACCCCGCTCGTCGAACCGAGGGTCACGACCTCGCCCGGGCGGTGGGACTGGGAGTGTCCCGTCGAATCGCCCGTGAGCACCTGGCCGAGGTGACGGCGGGTGCTCGAGCCCGGGGTATTCGTCGTGCGACCATGCCGATCGACACCCTGCATGCGGTCCCCGTCGGAGTTCGTCGCCTGCTCTCGGTCGAACGTTGGTGGAGGCGGGCGGAAGAGGCCGGAGTCGCTCAGGAGATTCGCGAGGATCCAGGATGGCTGGCGACGGCGATGCGATTCGGACTGGCGTCGGCGGGACGGCCGTATTCACTGGCGGAGACCGGACGGGAACTTGGAATTCCGCCCACCCGGCTGGTGGGCCGGATCGACGCGTGCGTCGCTCGAATTCGCGGGATTCGCAAGTCTTCCGACGGTTTCGAACATCCACCGGTGGCATGAAAAGAACGCCGCGACGCGTGAGGCACGCGTCGCGGCGGAATTCGTTCGAGGGGCCGGTTTCGAATCAACGCTTCGAGAACTGGAATCGCTTGCGAGCACCAGCCTGGCCGTACTTCTTCCGTTCGACCTTCCGGGCGTCGCGGGTGAGGTAGCTGTTCTCTCGGAGGATGCTCTCGAGGTTGGGGTCGAGCTCCCGAAGGGCTCGGCCGAGTCCCAGGACGATCGCGCCGGCCTGTCCCATGAATCCGCCACCGTTGCAGTTGACGTAGACGTCGACCTTGCCTTCGGTGTCGGTGTTCTTGAGCACGCCGCGAATCAGATCGCGATCTCGGGTCTCGGTGAAGTAGTCCTCGAGCGACTTCGCCTTGACGCGGCCGCGAATCTGGAATTCTCCGCTGCCGGGCTTGAGTCGGACTCGGGCGACGGCGGTCTTTCGCCGGCCGGTTCCTCGGAACCAACCATGGGCGTCGGGGCCGCGGCTCTCGTGGATTGGAGCAACCTCGGTGGCAGTGGACTCGATGTCGCCGATCGGCGCCTCGATGGCGGGAAGTTCGGCGGTTTCGTTGGTCTCGGTCATCGTCGGGGTGGTCCCTGGTCGGTCGATGGTGTCGGTTGCGTGAGCGGTCGCTGAAACGTTCCGCTTCAGATGGTTCAGGCGATCTCGAGGATCGTCGGGTTCTGGGCCTGGTGGGGGTGATCCGCACCCGCGTAGACCTTGAGACGGCTTTCGATCTGCCGTCCGAGTCGTCCGCTGGGGACCATCCGTACGATCGCTTGCTTGACCACTCGGCACGGGTCGCGTTCGAGGACGGTGCGATACGATTCAGCCTTCTGTCCGCCGGGATAGCCGCTGTAACGACGAAGCATCTTGTCGTCGAGCTTGTTGCCGGTGAGGATGATCTTCGACGCGTTGGTCACGATCACGAAGTCGCCGCTCAAGACATGCGGGGTGTAGGTAGGGCGGTGCTTGCCCATGAGGATGGTCGCCACTTCCGTGGCGAACCGACCGAGGATGCGACCTTCGGCGTCGAAGTGACGCCAGGAGGCTTCGATCTCACCGGGCTTCGCGTGATAGGTCTGGCGAGGCATGGACTGGCCCGTTCCTGAAGGAGGCAGAGAGTACGGTGCAAGGACCGAAGAAGACGATTGAATCCATCTCGTATGGTTGGACCGATGTAGGGTTGGAGACCCGGTCGATCCGTTTGAGAGGGACGCACGAACGGCCCCAACGGGACCGGACGCGAATCGCCCAGAATAGCCGCCGCCGGTCAGGTGTCAAGCACCATGGCGGGTTCGAACCTGTTGCCCACGATTCATCCTCGGACTCAGTTCATGAATGATGCTCCCCCCGCGACCGCTCAGAGCTCCACCCTTGGTGATGCGATACCGGCTTCTGGAACCCCTAATCGGGGTTTCAGGGGCGATCAGAAGCCTCGGAAGGGGGATTGGCTCGGTCTCATCCTCGCCTGGGTGTTGATTCTGATCGGGATCGTTCTTTGGGCATGGGAGCCGGCGGAGCCGTCGGCAGACGGTCCTGGGGCGGAAATCCCCTCGGGTCTGCTCCTGACCGCCCAGGACGAGATGGTGGGAAAGCTGGCCTTGGGACTCCGGAGTTTCGGGGTCGCGGCCACGCTCCCTCCCATGCAGCAGGCCGAACCCCTGGCGACCGGTTCGGTCGCCCAGAGGTTGGCTTATGCGATTCTCGCGGCCGAAATACTCGGGATCGAGCAGGCTCGGGATGAGTTGGAATCGATTCTTTCCGAATCAGGCGAAGATCCGGTGACCCGGTTGCTGCTTCCCGCGGTGGAATCCGTCTTCGATGCGGCCGAGGCCGGCGAGGCGGCGCCCGTCTCCTCGATCGAGTTGCTCGAGGATCGACTCGGTTGGTTCGGACGACTCGCCGACGCCATCGGCCGGCCGGAGGCGATCGCGAAGGTCGAATCCGAGTCGGAGTCCGGGGTGTTGGCGCTGTTGACCCTGGTCGGACTCATGTTGGTCTTCGGCCTGCTGGGATTCGTGGGACTCATCGTTCTGCTCTCCCTCGGGTTGACCGGCAAGATCGCGTCGAAGGTGATTCCGATCAGCCGGCACGGGATCTACGCCGAGACGTTCGCCATCTGGCTCCTGCTGATGCTGTTGATTCAGATCGTCATGAGTGAACTCGCACCGGCGGGCTTTGGAATGATCGCCAGCACCGTGGGGTTCTTTCTCAGCCTGCTGGTCCTGGGCTGGCCGGTGTTGCGAGGGATGGAATGGGAGGCGGTACGCAAGGACATCGGGCTCGAACGACCGCGGTTGCTCGACGTACCGGCGGGCGTCGCGAGCTGGGCGATGGCGTTGCCGTTCCTCGCAGTCGGTGCGATCATCACGTTCGTTCTGATGATCGTGGTGCAAGTGCTCACGAACGAGACGCCGCAGCCGTCGCACCCCGCGCAGCAGGCGGCGGTCAATGCCGGAACCTGGGATCTCTTCCAGATCTTCCTGCTGGCGACGATCGCCGCGCCGGTGGTCGAGGAGATCATGTTCCGTGGCGTTCTGCTCTCGCATCTCCGTGGCGCGATGAAGCGTTGGGCGGCACCGGTGGCCATCGCCCTGGCCGCGACCGTCTCGAGCGTCATCTTCGCGGCGATCCATCCGCAGGGTCTGATCTTCATTCCGCCACTCGCCGGCCTCGGCATCGGGTTCTGCATCGCCCGTGAATGGCGGGGATCCTTGATTCCGGCGATGGTCGCTCACGGATTCAGCAATGCGCTGGTGATGACCCTGAACGTGGTCCTATTCTCCAGTTGATCCCGGCCTGGCCGGCCGGAGTGACGTTCGCGAGACGATCAGTCATGACCTTCCGGCTATTTTTCCGGAATGGTCTTTGATGGGTATAGACTCTGCTCTGGAGTCTTTCATGGGCCGCATTCTTGGATATCCGGGGTTGATGACGAGACTCGTCGCGGTCTTCGGACTGGCGGTCGCGGCCGGAGTCACGCCGGCCTTCTCGGCGCCTTGGACGCCACCGGTGTCCCGATCGATCCTCCCGAATCATCCCGGTGAGCAGGTCGGGCTCGAGGATCCCATCGCCTTCTTCGAACGCCTGGTCCGTCGCTATCGATCGCTCCGGCGTTATGCCGAGCGGGTCGAGGTCCTGCAGATCACCAAGGATCCCGGGACCGGGGATCCGGCGATTCGGACGCTGACCCGATTTCGGGCCGAGATCACGGGTGACGATCTGAGGGTGGATCGCTCCGAGCTGACTTCCAGGGCGATCGACGCGTTGACGCCGCACGCGGTCGGATCCGGGGCATCGGACGAAGAGCTCTGGATGCTGCCTCATCTCTCCCTCAGGTTCGCGGATCAACCGCTCGAGCAGTTTCGGCCCGGAGGTCGTGATCCGTTCCGACCTTCGGAGGTGGATCGGGTCACGATCAGGAATCGGGAACTCGTTCGAGTCGAGTTGTTGTCCGGTGACGAGGAGGATCCGGCGGCTCGCTTCAATCTCTTCATTGATCCCGAACGCATGCTGGTCGAGCGGGTTGAAGGTGATGAATGGCTTCCCGGTGGTCTGCATCACCAGACCACGGTCCGAATCGAGAATCATGTGATCGGCGTGGAGGTGGCCCCCCTCGAGGGATCCGACGCCGAACCGAACCCGGTGGGGGTCGAATCGACGGATCGGACGGAGCCGATTCACGGGCCCGAGACCGCGGAAACGTTGGATCGAACTCCCCGTTGAAACCGGGTCGGGCGGCACGGTCACATACCGAGGTCCGATCGGTCGCCATCAGATGGCCAGTGACGGGGCGTCTTCCGAAGACCGATCCTTCCGCTGCGGGGCGGCGATGGCGGGCAGGAAGATCTTCAGCACGGTCCCCATTCCACTGGAAGTGATCACCGCCTGACCCCCGGCGGTTCTCACGCCGTCGGAGATGGCTCGCAGTCCGAGCCCGCGGCCTCCTCCCCGGGTCGAGACGGCGGTCTTGCCGATCTTCGGCCTGATCGAAGGTGGAATGCCCGGTCCGTCATCCGCGATGCGGATTTCGATGTCACCCTCGCCGGTACTTCGGGAGATGAGTGCGATCTCGGGCAAGCCTTCGTGTGAGGCTTCGATCGCATTCTCGACGAACTCATCCACGATGAATCCGGCGAATGACTTGGTGAGCCGCACCATGGTTCCGAGTCCGTCGGAGCGGACCCTCGCTCGGATTCGTTCGGTCGATTGATGATGTCGGAGTCTTTCACCGAGGATGCGACCGAGATCGATCAGTGGCGCGTCTTCAGCCGTCCGTATGAGGTGTCGTATTCGATCCGTTCGTCGCGCGGCCTGGAGGCACTTCTCTTCGATTCCCGCGAGGACCTCGTCGACCGTCTCATCGGCCTGGTCGCGGGCCAGTGACGCCACGCCTCCGACTTCCATGGCGAAGTTGTTCACGTCGTGGACGATCGCGTGTGCGAGCGAAGAGAACTTCTGCTCCTGCCGGCGTTCGCGGCGGCGGGCTCGTCGCCGAGTGCTGGCGAGATCCAGGAGGACCATCGAGCAACCATGGATGCCGAACGACCCCCGGTGGAGGGGCGTGAGAATGGCGAGATACGTCGGACCGGGCGTCGATTTTCCTCGAATGGAGATTTCACATTCACGTGGTCGGCCCGCCAGGGCGACTCGAATCGCGGCCCGTAGTCGTCGGCGAGATCGGGAATCGAAGGCTTCGTGGATCGGCTTTCCGATCACCACGGGGAACGGCGCGTTCTCGAGAAGATCCAAGGCCGCGATGTTGCCGAAGCGAAGATCCCCGTCCAGATCCATCTCGATCACCGCGGCACTGGTCGCATCGAGCAGCGACAAGACCTGATCTTTCTGGTCTCGGGCGTGGAGGTCGTTCCGGAAACGTTCTTCCATCGTCGCCGCGATGAAGACGCCGAAGGACATGAGTGGCAGAAGCATGAACGAAGAACCGAAAGCCGACGTGGATTCACAGAACGTGACCACCACCAGACCCATCGAACAGGCGAACCACCCGGACTGGGTCGCGAGCCAGGAGAAGAGTGCAAGCAGGGCGAGCATGAACAGCACGCGGGCCGGATCGAGGTCGAGATCGGGTCCCCACCAACTGCCGGCCGTCGTGAGGACCAGCAGGATCGCCGGAATGAATCTCCGCGTCTGGCGGGAGTGACATCGGTAGACCCGATGTCCCCGGGCATCCGGAAGCAGGGTGATGCTGATCGGAGTGGTCGCGAGAAATCCGAGGATCAGGGCCACCGGGGTGTTCATTCCGTTCGCGGGAATCTCCCCGTGGATGATGCCTGGTCCCATCGTGATCAGGACGACGGGAAGGACGGCGAGCGGGACTGCGAGGAGAACGAAACGAGTGGCGCTGCCGGGAGTGACCTGGCCATCGAGCATGTTCCGCCCGGCCTTGCCCATGATCAGAGGCAGGGCGGCGAGGCCGAGGGCGTGGGCGGCGGGAAGGAGTACGAGCATCGCCGTGATGGCGAATCGGTCTCCTGGCTCCCGAGAAGTCGGGAATCCGGTCCATCCGGCGAGGTCGGCCGCCGCGGCCGCCGCCAACGTGAGGCCACCGAGCAGCGCGTATCTCGATCCATATCTGAGGGTCAGGCCCGCGGCGATGCCCGCGGGCAGCCAGGGGAAGATCAGGGAGGCGGTGGACGTGGTCATCCAGACACTGATCGCCGCCGCCACGATCATGATCGCGGTCGCGAGCAGGAAACCGCTCGGCCGTTCGAAGACGGGGCTGTTCTTCGAGTCGGAGCAAGCCCACGAAGGCGGACTCTGGATCTTGGTCATGGTGGCCTCGAATTGCGATGATCACCCTCTCCGGGGTGACCTCAATCACACTCCTCGAGAACGAGCCACGGGAGCGACATTCCTTTCGCAAGAAAAGAACGTCGCGCCCAGACCCCGTGAAATGGGGTGTTCACCCCCCTCGGGAGGGCGAGGGGGATTCATTGGAGCTCGATCGTCCAGTAGGCCTCGTCGAGGAACGCCCTCCAGGATTCGTACTTCTCGGCGCCCAGGCGGATCGTGATCGCAGGATTCCGTCGCGGACGGACCGGTGGCCGGACCAGTCGCATGCCGGCCTGCTTCGGCGTTCGGCCGCCTTTGCGGGCATTGCATCGAACACAGGCGCAGACCAGATTCTCCCAGGTGTTCTGGCCTCCCTGCACCCGCGGGTTCACGTGATCCAGGGTCAGTTCCTTCGTGGAGAAGGAGCGGCCGCAATACTGGCAGAGATTGTGATCCCGGGCGTAGATGTTCCGTCGGTTGAGCGTGACGGTCCGGCGGGGGCGCCGATCGAAGTCGAGAACCCTGATGATCTTGGGCACCGCGATGGTGAGGCGGGTGGTCCGGACCCAGTCATGCCGCTCGGGTTCGAAGGCTCGCTGGAGTTCCGCGATGTCCGTCCAGGTCGCGAAGTCGTAGTTGCGGTACGTCCCGTCCTCGACCGCGATCACCTCCGCGACCTCCTTGGTCAGCAGGGAGAACGCCCGTCGGGCGTCGATCACCCGGATGGCGGTGTACAGCCGGTTGAGCAGGAGCACGCTCGCATCGAGTCCACTCGATCCCTCCGGTTCCTTCGACGGTTCGAGTTGGTCGCTGGGAATCGCGATCGCCATCCTGACGCACCTCCTGAGAGCCGCGAGGCGACCGCTCGAGTCGCCCGGATCGGTCCGGCATCGCCGTCGCCTGAAAGAGGCCCGATGGACGATGCGGCAGGGTTCGGCTCGGCCGAGCCCCCCTCGATGGTAGCTGCTCGACGTCGATTCACTCGTTGAAATCGGGTGAAGAGTCGGTGAGACCCTGGCTCTGGGAGCGGCTCATGGGGTGCCGGAGGAGGGGCACCTAGCGGCGAGAGTCACCGTGCTTCAAGGCGATGGCCGCCGGGACGTCCGCCGGTGCGGCGACCACCCACGCGTGGTCGGGAAGCCGGGTGAGGATCGCTTCGATCACCGCGGGACCGGGCAGAAGTCCCTCACCCAGAGGCGCCGCGGTCATGGATTCATCGCCGTCGGCCTCCACCCGGGCATCGCCGAGGATCAGGAGGTCGGCCTTGGGGACCATGAAGTCGAGGATCCGGGTGAAGTGATCCTCGGCGTCGGATTGCATCGACGGAAGGAGGAGATCGATGGGCGAGAGTGCCAGGCCGAAGGGCTCGCCTTCGCGGCGACGAAGGAAGTCGAGGGTCCCCTGGGGGTCGCTGAGGACGTGGCGGGCGTGTGGTCGAAAACACAGCCGTCGCCCGGCGGCGGTCAATGCATCTCGAACCTGATCGCAGAAGGACTCGAATCGTTCGTGGCCGCTCGCCATCCAGGTCCGGGGATCGTCCCCGAAGAGGTCCTCCGCGAGGGTCCCGCTCCAGGTGATCAGCAGATCGCCGGGCAGATCGAGCGGGCAGGTCCAATCGTCGGCGAGGGGATTGCCCGGAACGATCGAGGCGATCGCGGACCCCGGAATCCCGTGAGGGACCACGACATCCGCGATCGCATCGGGAATACCGACCGCCCGGGCGGTCGAGACATCAAGGATCGTGGCGATTCGCATGGAATTCAGGGCCCGCGGTAGATGCAGGAACTCGTGCAGGTCTCATGCACGTGGATCTCCGTCAGCAACGGCAGGGCCGGAGCGAGTCGATCCCAGATCCAGCGAGCGAGCATTTCGCTGGTTGGATTCTCGAGTCCTTCGATGTCGTTCAGGCAGCGATGATCGAGGGTCTCCTCGATCGGCTTGATCGCCGCCTTGATGACCGCGAAGTCCACCAGGTACCCCTGCTCCTCGGGCACGTCCCCCTCGACGACGACGTCGATGCGGAACGAGTGCCCGTGGAGCCGGTGGCACTTGTGGTCGTCGGGAAAGGTCGGCAGCCAGTGTGCCGACTCGAACCCGAACGATTTTCGGAGCGAGACTCGCATGGGCGGAGAATCAGCTCTCGCCTTCGCCGACCCACTTCAGTCCACGACGACGGTCGCGGAGGCGGCGGGCCTTGCCGATGCGGTCGCGAAGGTAGTAGAGCTTGGCACGACGGGCATC
>NYWY01000007.1 GCA_002685335.1 Planctomycetaceae bacterium | reverse complement strand
CGGTGAACACCCGGCCGTCCGGGGCGTCGAGGCTGACCGTCGCTCGAAGCGAGCCGGGCCCGCCGGTCACGGCGTCGACCGCGAGATCCAGATGCGTCTCCAACACCGCCAGCCGCTCGTTGCAGGAGGTGACCAGGGGGCGGACCGCTTCGATCCTCGCATCCCGCCAGCATTCGATCCGAACCTCCGCCGGAATTCCCAGGCTCGGGCATTGCGGTCCCCAGTCCCATCCGAAACTGCAGGAGGCCTTCCGGAGATACGAATAGATTCCCCAGTCGCCGTCGGCGTTGACCGGTCGATCGCCGTGGAGATCGACCAGGCGATCCAGTTCGACCAGTGGCGATCGAAGTCGGACTTCAAGTCGCTCGCCGGCTTCGATTCCCGCGCGATCGATCCGAAAGCGGTGCCGATGGAACTGGTTGCTGACCTCCCCGAGAACCTCGTCGCCCAGACAGACCCGACCGACGGTGTCGATCGAATCGAAGACCAGATCGACCACCGAATCCCGTGGAACCCCCGCCGGGAGATCCGCGTCGCCCATCGAACGCGACCAGGTCCAATCGGAGCGGCCGACCCACTTCTGCCGTTGCTCGCCGTCACCCCGATCGGGATGCGGTATCACGCCGGCGGCGATGAGATCGTGATGGATCACGCCGGGCACCGTGGCCGTCAACTCCGCCGGCAGCGACGCGGGCGGAATCCCCTGTTCAGGATCACCGCCGGTGCGGGCGACCCTCCAGTCATCGTGGATTCTCCGCGTGCGGCGGTGCGCGTCGTTCATGCGTCAGACTCCCGACCCTGCCCCATCGGATCTTCATCGGCGTTGTGATGATCCACGACCCGACCATCGTCCCGCGCATCCGAATCGACCTGCTTCAGGAGTCTGAACATCCGGACCAGATCGCGCAAGCCACCGATCAGGAACCACGCGGTGACCAGGACCGCGGTCCCCAACGCCAGCATCAGCCACCACCGCCATGCCTCGAGCCATGAATCATCGGTGATCGGATCCAGCCCCAGACCGGGGCCGAGGAGATGTCGAATCATGCCGACCGCGAAGACCGCGGTGAAGAAAAGCGGCCAGGCGATGGTGATCGCGGTGATGAATCGATCCCAACCCGTCATCCGTCGGTCGAATCCAAGTCGCTCCCACCAGCGGTTCGAACGATCGGAATCCTCTTCGGTCCGCTCCGATCGGTGGAGCATGCGGTCGAGATCGAAGGGTTCGCGGCAGGTCACGAGGGACACCACGATGTAGAGGGCGACCGAGATCAGGATCGACCAGAACGTCAACACCTGGCCGGTCACTTTCTCCCGGACGTGCCAGGCCAGGGAGAGAACGGTGCGTTGGAATCCGGTGGCGGCCGGTTCGAGTTCCAGCACCGCGGATCGACCACCATCGAGGCTCACCACCATCTGCGAGCCGTCCGAGCGGAGGGTCGGCGTGGCCACCGTCTCCCCGTTCTGGCCGAGGATCACGATCGAAGCGACCGCCTCCACCGCGTCGGGTCCGGATTCCAGGACACCACTCCAGGACCCCGTCACCCCGGGCTGGTCGAACGGAATCGCGGCCTCGACGACCTCCACCCCCGGTTCGAGCGGCAGCGACGCCTGCCCGCCATCGATCAAAGTCGATTCGATCGTCAGGACCGGATGGGGCGACACGATCGACGCCGGCAGCTGTTTCACCACGACCCCGAACCCGGCGAGCATCATGCCCGCCACCATCGCGGCCCACGCCCCGGCGGTGGTTCCCCGTCGCCAGTAGAGCCCGCCGATGATCGCACTCCCCGCCCCGCCCACGAAGATCGCCCCGGTGAGCGCGAGGAACATCGCCACGTATTGATTGGGCGTGTAGTTGAAACTGAAGATGAAGGCGAAGATCGCGACCCCGAGGATCGAGGCCCGCAGAAGCCAGAGATGGGCGCGAGCTCCGAGCGGCTTCTTCCGGAACGGCAGCACCACGTCCTGGATGAAGATCGAACCCCAGGAATGCAGGTAGCTGTCGTTGGTCGAGATGAACGCCCCCACCAGCGCGGCGGCGAAGAGCCCGAGCAGTCCCGAGGGCAGCATGATGCTCGCCGCCGCCGGCGTCCGAAGCTGGCTCGCCAGCACCTCCGGGTCGCCTCCGAGCACCGGTTGGGACGCGATGATCGCTTCGATCTCCGCCGCTTCGGCGGCATGCTCGGGCGAGGTCATCACCACCCGTATGCAGATCGGAAGCACAAGGGTGATCAACATCAGCACCCGATATCGCCAGCCGTTGAGGATGTTGGCCATCTTCGCTTCGTGAGCGTCGATCGCCGCCGCGTTGTAGCCCGACGTCCCCTGCCAGCCGAGCATCCCGTAGAACAGGACGATGACGCTGATCACCCAGTAGAAGGCGTTGAAACGCTCCTCCTGCCCGAGGTCGAAGGGATTCACCAGCGACTGACCTTCCGGAGCGGAAAGCAGCGCGGTGCCGATGTCCGACCAGGAATAGGTGACGAGCAGGAAGATCATCACCGCGAGAAAGACCAGCTGGCCGAACGATCCCTGGATGAAGTCGGTCACGATCACCGCCACCTGCCCACCGATGAACACGAAGAACAGCGCGGTTCCCAGCAGGACCCCCATCAGCAACGGGAAGGTCCCGACCTCCACGCCCACGACCTGGACCACGGGCGGAAGACCACACAGAGCGATGAAGAACCGAGCCGCGACCGACGGGAAGACCCCGTAGTTCAGGATTCCGCCGATGAAGGCCACGAGCCCCGCGAAGACTCGGAACTTTCGGGAGTACCGGATTTCAAAGAACTGCGCCATGGTCAGAGCACGGGTCTGACGGAACCGATAGACGACCCAGCCCGAGAGGGCGATCACGATCAGGGCGGGATTCTCCATGAATCCCCACCAGACGCTGGTGAAGCCGACGTCGTAGTACTGCTGCCAGAACCAGACCAGCGAGATGACTCCTAGCTGGGCCATGCCGTAGCTGACCGCGATCAGGTATCGGCCGGCGCACCGATCCGCGGCCAGGAAGCCACTGACCGTCCGCGCGTATCGGTTGGTCGCCAGGGCCGCGAGCACGAGCCCCACCACGAAGATGGCGACGATGATCCAGTCGAGATTCGTCAGATGCAAGGGTGGGACCGGTCCGTGCGGCGGAGAGGAGTCCGCGGGGGTTCAAGTGGCAAGAGGGAGTTCCAGGCCGATCGATCGCGCGAGGCCACGGGTCCAGGCCTCGACTTCGTCGAGAACCCGCGGGTCGGCTTCGGTTGCTCGCCGGGCGTCGATCGCCGCCAGCGACNCGNCNGCCCGGGATGTCTCGGCGGCACCCGGACCGATCAGGCGGTCACGGCGGTGCGACTGCCACCGGGCCGCTTCCTCGGCATCGAGCGACTCCGGCGCGGTGCGGGCGAGGAAACGAAAGGCGAGTTCCTCGAGACGGTCGTCCTCGGTCTGTCGCATCAGACGACGGATGGCGTCGGGACCACCGGTCCGGGCATCCCGCATGCCCGCGGAATCCGCCCGGGAGGGGAAGCCGGCGTAAAGGAGTTCTTCGGGATCGACCCCTTCGGACTCCGGTGGCTCGTCCGCGACCATGCGGAGTCGTTCCCGGATCCGCGCGTGGTTCGCTCGAACGAACGTCATTCGACGCTCGATGACCTCCGGGTCGAGGTCGAGGCCCGACCAGCCGTTCTCCGTCACATCGAGCACCCGGGGAGTCGCGACCATCGGGAGCTTGTTCGTCCGAAGTCGACGGACCGGAACCCGCGGAAGTTCGTGATCGAGCCGATGGAATCGCGCGTGAAGCTGGCGAGGTTCGAGATCCATGATCTCCTCCGGATCGCCGTGCAGGTCGAGGACCAGCCGTCCGTTGGTATCGAGTTGGTCGATCATCACCGCGACCGTGGCATGTCCTCGCGCCGCTCCGATGCCGCGATCGCAGAGCACGAACGGCTCGAGGGACCGATCGACCAGGGCCGCCACCTCCTTCTTGCGTCGAAGTCCGAACGCGTAGGACCAGAGGCGGGGCTGGGTTCTCTTCAGCAGGCGGGCCAGTTCGATCGTCGCCCGAACGTCTCCCAACGCATCATGGGCCTCCGAGGCGTGGGCGTCGATGCCATTGGCGGCCGCCACGTCACCGAGGGAGAGGGAGACCGCCCCGTCCTCGTAGGACGGCCATTCGATGCCGTCCCGGCGGCCGGTGGCCCAGGCGAAGCGGAATGCCGCGAGGAGATCGAACCGCGCGTTGCCGTCCATCCATTCACGGTCGTAGGGCGGGAGCAGATTCCGCCAGGCGGCGAAGCGGACGATCTCGTCGTCGTAGCCAAGACTGTTCCAGCCGGTGGAAGTGGTTCCGGGGCGACCGAGCACCGCCAGCACCTGCTCGATGAAGGTTGATTCGTCGACGCCTTCGGTGATGTCCTGGGGGGTGATGCCGGTCACCAGGCAGGCCCCGATCGCCGGTGGCTCCTCGACCGAGGGAAGGCAGTGGATCTCGATCTCGTCCCCGAGAGGAAGCAGATCGAGGTCGGTTCGGATCCCCCCGAACTGGGCCGGGCGATCCCGGCGCGGATACGGTCCGCGCCGACCGCCATCCCAGGGCCGTGGGAGCGATCCGAAAGTCTCGAAGTCGAACCAGAGAATCGTCTCGTCGTTCATGCGGCCTCCGAAATCGAGGCTATCTCACTGGCGACGCCGGCGGCGGTCACGACCAGTCATCCACCATCGTCCGCACCGTCCACCGGTGCCTTCTCGACCACCACGGGGGCCGCCGGAGGGGCGGGCCGGGGATGCCGCTGGGCGAACATCCACTCCATCGGTCCTGCCGGGCCGTAGGCGTGATCCCAGGAGTTGTGCCGGACCCCGGCAAGTTCGGTGTAACCGATGGACCCGTCCGCCTTCCGAATCGCCCGGACCATCGTTCGAGTGAGATCCGCGGGCACGACCCGGTCGGCATCGCCGTGGACCGTCCAGATCGGTACGCCGGAGTCGGCGATGCGGGCCGCGAAGGAGGGATCGCCACCACCACAGACCGGCACCACCGCCGCGAACCATTCCGGATGACGGGAGACGAGATCCCACGAGCCGAAGCCACCCATTGAAAGACCGGTCAGATAGATCCGTGACGCGTCGATGGACGGATCCGCGACGAGTTCCCCGATCTTTTTCATCACGGCCTGCATCGGCACGGTCGGGGGCTGGCTGGCGTCGGTTCTCCGCTCTTTGCCGGCCTCGATTCCCGACGAGGATGTGGTCGTCACCGAAGCCCATCGATCCCCCCTGGGGCATTGCGGTACGAAAACGACCGCGGAATGTCGACCGCCGAGACGGGACTCGGTCACCCATCGTTCGGGCAGCTTGCCCAGCTGCTTTCGATTGTCGTCACCCCTGGACCCGGCGCCGTGCAGGAAGATGATGAGAGGGACCGGATCATCAGGGGAGAGACCTTCGGGACGATGAATCCGGTACGGGATCTCCGTGGTGCGCTCGTCGTTCTCGATGCTGATGACGCCCGGCTCGAATCGCGACACCACCTCGGGAGGCACCGGTGCCGATCCGGCCAACCATGCTCCGACCGACATGAAGACGGCGAGCAGAAGAAAAAAGAGTCCGAACTTTCTCATCAAGGCCATGCCTGATCCTTCCAAGGGAGACGATTGCAAGAGACTCCGACCCGACGCTCCGGCACCTTCATCGGGAAAGACGTCCGTAGACCCGACGTCGACGTCCCGATCATCGTCGCAGGCGGATCGATTCGATGCCGAACGGACGCAGGGGGAGCCGGATCACCCGTTCACCCTCGTCGAAGACGAGTTCCGAATGTTCGATCGGGCGTTCCCGGAGATCGACCGCTTCCACCCGGCTCCATTCCGGAACCTCGATTCGTGCTCGGCCGGCACCGCCGTGCTTCTCGACCACCCGGAGAATCACGCCGTCCCCGTCTTCCGCCGGCTTCAAGGCCACCACCTCGAGCGACGCCGCGCCATCGATCTCGATCCGGAAAGCCTCTCGAATCGAATCACCACCGGGCCCCGCGTTTCCGCCATCGAGATGCCTCGCGATCAAGGGCTCGGCGAACGCCTCGGCCTCCGCATCGACTCCCGCCCGACCGGCGGACCGACGATCACCATCGTGAGGCATCAGCGCGTACCGGAGTCGATGTTCGCCTCGGTCGCAACCGGGGTCGGGAAAGCTCGGGGCTCGAAGCAGGCTGAGACCCATGACGCCCGAACGGACGTTCCGGCCGATGATGCCGGCGTCCAGCACCGCGAGCCCGAGACCCGGCTGCGCAAGATCCATCCAACGGCGACCCGGCACTTCGAACCGGGCCTCCTCCCAGCTGGTGTTGCGATGGGTGGCCCGCTCGAGTTCACCGAACTGGATCCCGAAGGTCGCCGCCCTCGCCCGGATCGTGGTCGGGAATTCCGCTCGCAGCAGGGTCTGGTCCTCCTGCCAGTCGACGAGCAATCGCACGTCGAGCCGGTCGGATTCGGAATCGAGCACGTATCGAACCACGAGTCGACTCGCTCTACCGATCGCGTGTTCGAACTCGATCGCACCCCGCATGGGTCCGGATTCGATCACCGCATGGCGGGCCGCCGGGGCGGTGATCTCCTCGAATTTCTCGTGATAGTCGCGGTCGACGTCCCAGGCCTCCCAGCGCCGAGGACGATCTTCGTAGAGCCGGAAGCGATTGATCGGCGTCTCGACCACGTCCTCGCCATCCACCCGGCGAAGCATTCGGACCCGGCCCACGTCGTCGAACTCGACCTCGATCCGGCCGTTGCTCATCGCCAGGCCTTCGACCTCCACCGGAGCGACCGCATGGAGTCGGGCGGCATCCGCGAGGATCGCGCTCCCCGCCGGCACGGCCTCCACCGGAAGCAGTTCCCCGTCGATCTCCACGATGCCTCCGCGGGCCGTGCTCGCGGGATTGAACACCACCACCGGTGCGTCGAGCCCGGAGGCATCGAGCGAACCACCCCAGACCGCGAGTCCACGATCGAGTTCCGCGGCACAGGTCGATTCGATCGATTCGTAGTGCACGCGGGCATCGTCGTACACCTCTGGAATGGACGATCCGGGAATGATGTCGTGGAACTGATTGAGCAGGACCAGTCGCCAGGTCTCCTGGAGTCGGGCTCTCAGTTCTGCGAGGGAGCGAGAAGATGCCCTCGGATCGCCGCAGCCGAGCATCTCGATCGCCCGGAGCGAGGATTCGGCTCGATGATTCGCCTGCTTCAACCACTGGTGCGAGGTGTAGGTCCCACGGTGCAGTTCCAGGTAGAGCTCTCCGTCCCACCGGGCGGCGTCGACCCCGGATTCGCGAACCGCGTCGAACTCCTCGTGGAGTCGGGCGCAGAAGTCGTCCGCCCGTCCGAAGTCGACCGATGGCAGGCCTTCCACACCCTGCGACATCAATGAAATGCGTTCGACCTGCTCGACCGTGGGTCCCCCGCCACCATCTCCGAATCCGTAGGGCTGCAACCAGGTCGAGGGACGACCGTGATCATGTTCCGCGACGTTGCGTTCGGCGAACTGGAGATCGGCCGGCAGGATCGAACTGTTGTAGTTGTGTCCCGGGGTGAGATGGGTGAGCACCTCGGTCCCGTCGATGCCCACCCAGTCGAAGGTCACGTGGGGAAATCGATTCCGCTCGCACCAGCTGATCTTGTTGGTGAGAAAGGTGTCGAGCCCGCACTGCCGGATGATCTGAGGCAGGGACGCGGGGAAGCCGAAGGTGTCGGGGAGGTAGAGGTGGCGCTGCACCGCATCCTCGCCGAAGGCGTCGGACCACCATCCGGTCCCGTGCAGCACCTGGCGAATCAGACTTTCACCGCTCGGAGCGTTGCAATCCGGCTCGATCCACATCGCGCCGCCCGCCTCCCAGCGACCCTCCGCCACCCGGGCGGCGATTCGGTCGAAGAGTTCGGGCGAGTCCTCTCGAATCCATTCGTACTGCTGGGCCTGACTGCAGAGGAAGCGGAAATCGGGCCACGCATCCATGATCCGATCCACGGTGGCGAAGGTCCGAAGGCACTTCCTCCGAGTCTCCGCCAGCGGCCAGAGCCAGGCGGTGTCGATGTGGGCGTGCCCGACCGCGATGCAGTCGGTTCCGGTGTCGGAGCCGTCTCCGACCAGCAGGGCATCGAGCTCGGGAGCCAGCATCTCCAGCGTCGGGCGTGGGTCGTGGGCCGGAATCCGGTTGATCAGCGATCGCAGTCCGGCCTCCAGAGCGTGAGCCCGTGGGGAGTCCGCGGGCTGGGCGAGCAGGGTGCGGCGAGCGAGATCCCAGGACTCCACGAAACGCCAGGCGATTTCGTCGAAGGCGACCAGTTCCGCCGCGGAGAGCCGACCCGGTCGTTCCTCCTTCCATCGGGCATGCAGTTCGGGATGGTCCCACCAGAAGGTCGAGATGCCGAGTGGCATGTTGCAGGCGGCTTCGACCAGCAGATCCACGGAATCCACTTCGGCTCGGACCAGCAGCGGAGCTCGGTCTCGATTCGCGTCGAAACCGTGCCACGGCGCGCCGTCACGCCAGAGCAAAGCCTCGGTTCCCGAATCGAATCGCAGGTCGACGCGTCGCCCCTGGAACGAGGTCGGCAATCCCCCTCGCAGGCGGAACCAGGCGGTGCTCCAGACCGGTCCCCAACGCCAACCGATCTCGACCGGCTGGAACGCGTCGGCAGGCAAGGCTTCGACCTCCGCCCGGCCGGGTCGCCCCGAAAAGGATGCGACCGACACGTCGAGGGGCGCGGATTCGGAAACCGCCAGCGGTCGGAGAACCTCGTCCGCAAAGGTCTCGAAACGAAGAGCGGCGTACTCAAGGTGGGGCAGCATCATGATTTCCGCGGTCATGGCCAGGGGACCCGGCATCGAACCGGGGACTTGGAGGCCGCACGGTAGCACCTCGATCCGACCCATCCTCACTGGGACCACGGCCACTTCACGGAGCCCTCGACCCGGTCCGGACGTTTTCACGCCCCCATGAATCGAACATTTTCCCGCTTTGAATCGTGCGACCGGAAGTTCGAAGTCGGATTCGAGGACGGGGCTGCAGGCCTCCGGAACGATGATCCGGGGTCCGGTATCCCGGGATCGAGAACCGAGGCCGCGGCCCACCGTTTCCAAATTTGATCTCCGGCTCCGACGGATTCGAGAACCGACCTTGAATCCTCGTCGGTACCATGGGAAGGACGCCGGCTGGAACGCGGCGACGAACCGAACCATGCGATTCACCTCCGACAGCATCCTCCACCGACTCGTCGGCCTCCTTCTGGCGGTCCTGATGCCGGTGTGCTGCTGCACCACGCAGGTGCTCGGGGCGACCCTCCTGAGTTCCGATTCGGTCGACGGCGACCGGAGTCGAATGGTGTCGTCCTGCTGCGGGTCGTGCGTCGAGACCGATTCCGGCGGATCCTCCGACGCCCCCGCCTCCCACGAAGGCTGCCAGTGCGTCCGCGGCCAACTCGAAACCTCCAGCGTGACCGGCCAGGTCCTCGATGCCCTGGCCCATCCGCCCGTCGCGCACCCCCGGGCGGAGATCGATGAACTCCGGAGCATGATCACCGGCATCGATCCGCGGATCGAGTGGATCAACGGTCCGCCCGAGGATTCGGTGCCAGGTCTCGAATCTCGGCGCCTCCGCCGAATCATCGTCCTCCAGGTCTGATTTCAACGTGATCGCTTGCGTTCCCACCCCTGATGGTGGGTGCTGCGTCGTGTCACCTTCGGAATCGTTCCATGCCAGATCCCACCGACAGTCATCCCGCCCTCCGCGGGCTCGCGACGGTCTCCACCGCCACGCTCGTCTTCGCACTTGCCGGCTGCCTCTCCCCCGACTCCACGCCCGACCGGCGATTCGCCGTCGATCTGGCGAGTGACCGCATCGAATCGCACGCGGATCTCGACGCCCTGCAGGCGAATCCCACCTCCGATCCGGAAGCCTGGAACGGCCAGTCCCCGCTCACCAGTGGAGTCGCCGTCCAGGTCGCCATGAGTCGCGATGCCGGAGTTCGTCGCACCCTCGCGGCGATCGACGTCGCCAGAGCCGATCTCGCCCAGGCCGATCGCGCTCCGAATCCGATGGTCGAGGCGGCCTTTGGGATTCCGCTCGATGGAATGACCGGCGCCCCGGCGATGGCCATGGCCGCACAGCAACTCACCTGGCTCTGGACCCGGCCCTACCGGCTGGACGCCGCCGACGCGGAGCTTCAAGCGAGCGTGCTCGACGCCGCCTGGTCGATCGTCACCCTCGACGCGAAGGTTCGTTCCGCCCACGCCACCGCGATCGTGGCGGCAGCGCGAGTCGACGTGGATCAGGAGTATGCGGAAGCCACCAGCCGACTCGAATTCGTGGTCTCAAGACTCTTCGATGCGGGCGAGGCCTCAAGAATCGACCTCGACCGGATTCGAGTCGAAGCCGCGGAGGCCGCGGTCGCCGCCGACGCGTCCGACGACGTGGCCAGGCTCGCCCGGCTGGACCTTCTCGTGGTCATGGGACTTCCCGGACACCATGCAGGGTTCGACGTGATCTCCGAGGATGCGGACGAAGAATGGACCACCGGAATTCCGGCGGAAGATCGGGTCATCGAACTCGCCGCGACCGCTCGACTCGATGTCGCCGCGGCGGGATGCCGGATCCTCGCAGCCGAATCCCGAGCCGGCCTCGCCGGACTCCGCCGTCTGCCCGAGGTGAGCGCCACCCTCGGCTGGAATCGGAGTTTTCAACGACGAGACGCGATGATGCCCGGCCTCGCGGTCCGGCTTCCGATCTTCGATGACGGACTCCCCGCGATCGCCGCGGCCGACGGCCGACTCCACGACGCGGTGCTCGCCCACCTTGAATCCCGTCGGGAGGCCATCGCCGAAGCCCGACGATCAAGGGACCAACTCGTCATCGCCGAAGTTCGCCGCCGGGGATACGAGGAGCACGTGCTGGAACCCGCCGGCAGCGCGGAGAACCTCGCCTCGACCGCGTACGCCGAAGGCGTCGTCGATCTCACCGTGGTCCTGCTCGCCCAGCAACGTCGGATCCAGGCCGAACGCCGGACGCTCGACCATCGGCTGGAGGAAGCGAAGGCCCGCATTCATCTCGTGGAACAGGTCGGCGGCTCCCTCGAACTCGATCCGGTGGTGCCGGTGGTCCCCCCCTTTGATGAACGGCTCGCCGCCGACGATTCCTCTTCGGAGCACGTCCGATGACCAACTTGAAGATCGATTCCATCCGACCGGAAGCCGGAGACAACATGCCGATGCCGCCGCGAAGGTTCTGGCTTCGTCTGGGAGTGCCCGTCCTGATCCTCGCCGGTGCCGCGGCCCTGCTCGTGGGCACCAGCTGGGACCTCATCCGCACCCGACGGGAAGTCCGGGCGGTTCCCGTCGGCCTGCGAACCATCGAGCTCGAAGCCTCCGCGGCCTCGGTCCGGGAGGGCGGAGTCGCGGTCCAGGCCCCGGGCTGGGTCGAAGCCGATCCCTACGACGTGTTCGTCTCGGCCCTCACCAACGGCGTGGTGCGCGAAATCCTGGTGCTCGAAGGTGATCGCCTGGAAGCCGGCCAGCCCGTCGCACTGCTCGTCGACGACGACGCCAAACTGGAACTCCGAAGATCCGAAGCCATGGTCGCCCAAAAACGCGGCCGATTGAACACCGAAGAGGCGGCGCTCTCAGCCGCCGAGATCGATCGCCGCGAACTCGTCTTCCTCGATCGACGGGTCGCGGTCGCCGGGGCGGAACAGGCGAGGATCGCGGCGGAACTCGCCGGGTTTCCCGCACGCCGTGCGGCGCTCGACGCGGCTCGGGCGGAGAAGCAGGATGAATACGACCGGAAGCGACGGGTGGTCGAGTCCGGCGCGGTTCCGGAGGGTCCGGTGATCAGGCTGGGCATCCGGCTTCGAGCGATCGACGCCCAGATCGAAGGACTCGAGGCCGAGGAAGCCGCGATCGATGCGAGACTTCTGGCCGCGGATGCGGAGGTCCGGGCGGCGGGACGGGCTCGTGAACTTCTGGTGGGCGAGAATCTCGCGGTCGAAACCGCTCGGGGAAGGGTCGAGATCGCCCGGGGTGAACTCGACGCCGCGATCGCCGACCTCGACACCTCCCGACTCCGGCTCGAACGCTGCACCGTACGGACCTCGGTCGCCGGCGTGGTGATCGAGCGTCTGACTTCACCGGGATCCAGATTGAATTTCGGGGTCGGACCCCACACCGCCCACGTCGTCCACCTCTTCGATCCCCGAGAACTCCAGGTCAGGGCGGATATTCCTCTCGCCGATGCGGCTCGGGTGGGGGTGGGCCAATCGGCGGAGATCGTGGTCGACCTCCTTCCCGACACCGTGTTCCGCGGATCGGTCAGCCGCTTTCTCCACCGAGCGGACATCGCCAAGAACACGATCGAAGCGAAGATCCGGATCGAGGATCCGTCACCGCTTCTCAAACCCGACATGCTCGCTCGGGTCCGTATCCTGGAAGCGACGGCCGAGGATCCCGAGAACGGGGTCACCCGAACCGCGACCAGGATCTTCGTTCCCACCGAAGCGATTCAGGACGGGGTGGCCTGGGTGATCGCGGAACGCGAAGGGGATCGAGGTACCGCGCGACGGCGATCGGTCGAGGTCGGCCCCCGCATCGAAGCCGGCTGGATCGAGATCGTCGACGGCCTCCGGCCCGGCGATCTGGTGATCCTCGATGGCGCACCGTCGGATGGCGAAGCCGTCCGAATTCGATTCGACGACGCGGAGGTTCGCTCATGACGCTCATCGAATGCCGAGGCCTCGCTCGAACGTATCGACGGGGTTCCGAAGAGATCACGCCTCTGGATGATCTCGACCTGGACATCGAATCCGGGCAGTTCGTGGCCCTGATGGGACCATCAGGTTCCGGAAAGACCACCCTGCTGAATCTGCTGGCGGGCATCGATCGACCGACCCGTGGCTCTCTGGTCGTCGACGGGCGTGAAGTGCACCGCCTCTCCGGCGGCGCCCTGGCTCGCTGGCGGGCGGAAGCGGTGGGCTACGTCTTCCAGCTCTACAACCTGGTGCCGGTACTCACCGCGTACGAGAACGTGGAGCTTCCGCTGCTGCTGCACGGTCTCTCCCGCAAGGAGCGTCATCGCCGAGTCGCCGCCGCCCTCGACCTCGTCGGCATCGCCGATCGAATGGACCACCGACCCAATCAACTCTCGGGGGGGCAGGAACAGCGGGTCGCGATCGCCCGCGCGATCGTGACGGATCCGACGATCATCCTCGCGGACGAACCGACCGGCGACCTCGACCGGGATTCGGCGACCAGGATCATGGAACTTCTCTCCCGCCTCAATCGGGATCTCGGACGGACCGTCATCATGGTCACCCACGATCCCAAGACCACCAGCTGGTGCGACACGCTCCTGCACCTCGAAAAAGGGCGACTGGTCGAAGCCATGACCCCGGACACCCCGGAGACCGTGGCATGAACGTCTTCATCGCCACCATCCCCACGGTCTGGAGGCAGATCGTCCGGGCCAGAGTGCGTTCGAGTCTGACGATCGCCGGCATCGCGGTCGCCATGTTCCTCTTCACCAGCGTCGAATCGATGCGGGATGGAGTTCGCCGGGCCACCGACGTCGCTTCGGATGACGCCACGTTGGTCGTCTACCGCGAGAATCGCTTCTGTCCCTTCACCAGCCGACTGCCCCAGTACTACGGAGACCGCATCGAGCGGATCGACGGGGTCGAAACCGTGGTTCCGATCCAGGTCCTGGTCTCCAATTGTCGCGCGAGCCTCGACGTGGTGACTTTCCGCGGAGTTCCGGAGGAAGGAATCGAATCCACCCTCGGACGCGATTCTGAAATGATCGAAGGCGGATTCGAGGACTGGACCCGGAGAGGGGACGCCGCCATCGTGGGCGAGTCGCTCGCGGCCCGACGGGGCATTCGAACCGGTGATCGATTCAGCGCGGCCGGCATCACGGTGTTCGTCGCCGGCATCCTCGGCAGCGAGCGGGCCCAGGATCGCAACGCGGCCTACGTCCATCTGCCGTTCCTCCAGGAGTCGATGAAGCGCGGAGGCACGGGCGGGGTGGTCACGCAATTCCTGGTCACGGTCGATGATCCGAAACAACTCGGCACCGTCGCGGAATCGATCGACCTGGCCTTCACGGCCGACGAACATCCGACCTCGACCTGGCCCGAGAAGGCGTTCACCGGACGTGCCGCTCGAGACATCGTGCAACTCGTCGGCTTCGCGACCTGGCTTGGCTGGGGTGCGCTCGCCGCGGTCCTCGCGCTGGTCGCCAATGCGATCGTGCTCGCGATGAGGGATCGGATCCGCGATCATGCGGTGCTTCGAACCCTGGGATACACCGGCGGTCTCGTGGCCTGGATGGTCCTGCTCGAGGGCGCCATCCTCGGGCTCGTCGGCGGTCTCCTGGGAACCTCCGCCAGCGCAATCGCCGTCATGATCGGTCGTTTCGGAATGACGATGGAAGGCGTGAGCATCGAGATCTCGACCGACCCGCGAGTGGCCGTGGTCGCCGCCTTGATCGCCGTGGGTCTGGGACTGCTCGCCGGCGCGGTGCCGGCGATCCGCGCCGCACGAGCGGGAATCGTGCCGGGCCTCCGGGCCGTTTGAAAGGAGCGCAGTTCATGCGAGGACTTCCCTTCGAATACGCGGTCCGGAATCTCGGCCGCAGCCCCGCCCGTCTCGCCATGAGCGCCGGGGGGAGCATGCTCGTCGTGCTGCTGGTGATCGCCGCCACGTCATTCGTGTCCGGCATGCAGACCTCACTTCGAGTGAGTGGGTCACCTCGAAACGCGATCTTGATGGGAGCCGGAAGCGAAGAGAGCGTGGAGCGAAGCGAGATTCCCATGCGGACCGCGACGATCGCCGCCGCCAGCATCGACGACATCGAACGAATCGCGGGGACGGAAGCGGTTTCGGCCGAAATACACTCCGCGATCCCGGTCCGAACCCGCGCCGGCCTGGTGTTGAACACGCTGGTCCGGGGCATCACCCCCTCCGCCTTCCTGGTTCATCGCGAAGTCCGCCTGATCGACGGTCGCCTCCCTGAAGTCGGAGCCGACGAGATCGTCATCGGTCGACTGGCGGCCCAGGGGCTTGGGATCGAAGCCCTCGGGGAACAGGTGTTGCTCGACGACCGGGCATTCACGGTCACCGGCACGCTGCTCGCCGAAGGCGGCGTGGTGGAAGGCGAGATCTGGATGCCCCTCTCGGACCTGATGGTGGTGAACCAGCGGGACACCCTCTCCTGCGTGGTCGTCGGATTGGAGACCGAGTCGATGTCCCAGGTCAAGGCTTTCGCGAACACCCGCATCGATCTGGAACTCTCCACCGTCCGCGAGGACGAGTACTTCGCAGCCCTCGCCGCATTCTTCAGTCCGATCAGACTCATGGTGATCGCGACCGCGGTCCTGGTCGCCGCGGGCGGCGTGATCGGTGGCCTCAACACCACCTACGCCGCGTTCGCCAGCCGCGTGCGCGAGATCGGCACCCTCCGAACCCTCGGGTACTCCCGGTTCGCGATCCTTCGCAATCTGATCGAAGAATCGGTGCTGATGGCCTCGATCGGAGGACTCCTCGCCGCCGTCGCCGCCTTGGCCCTCCTCGACGGGCTTACGATCCAATTCTCCATGGGCTCCTTCGGATTGTCCGTCGGTCCCCTCGAACTCGCCCTCGGCCTCGCCTCGGGTCTTCTCCTCGGCATCATGGGAGCCGTGATGCCCGCCTTTCGCTGTCTTCGCATGCCGGTGCCGGAAGCACTCCGCGCCGCGGCCTGATACCACTCACCACCACGCACTCGAGATCCCCTTGTCTGGAACCATGATCATGCTCACTCGAACAACGACGTCAATGCTCGCCATCTCCCTCGCCTCGCTCGGGCTCGTCGGCTCCGGGTGTGATCGAACCGACAGCGGCGACTCCAACACTTCCGTCGCTGCATCCGCCTCCATTCCCGCCGCCTTCTTCACGGTGAATCGCCCCGAAGTGGCTCCCGACCTCCTGGCGGTCAAGAATGGATCGAAGGTCGGCGAGGAAGTGACCTTCCTCGCTCGAGTGGGCGGCCGGGTCGAACCGTTCGTCGATGGGGTGGCGATCTTCATGGTCGCGGATCCGGCCCTCGAGTCCTGTGAACTGATGGGCGAAGAGGATCATTGTCCGGTGCCCTGGGACTACTGCTGCGAACCTCGCGAATCGCTCACCGCGGGCTCGGCCACCATCCGCATCATGGGTGACGACGGACGTCCCCTCCCCGCTTCCGCCCAGGGAGCCGGCGGGCTCGCCCCCGCTCGATTCCTGGTGGTGAAGGGCGTGGTCGCCGATCGGAACGAGCAGGGCCTCTTCGTCGTCGATGCCGAGCGGATCTGGGTCGGTGGCCGACCCGACCGGGACGATCTGCGACTGGGCTCGAGAGCCGACGAAGTGATGGTGAACGTTCCCCCCCACGACCATGATTTCGACGGCCTGCCGGATCACGATCATGATCACCACGATCATGGCGATCACGACCATTCGGGTCATGATCATTCCCACGATCACTCAGGCGAATCCGCCGGGGTCGCCCCGGAAGGTGCCGACGGCTGATCGACGAACGAGCACCCCGGGCGAAGGCGATCCTCCGCCCTCGCCCGGGGTAGTCTCCGACGCATGGCCAACCTGCTCGGGATCGACGTCGGCACCAGTGGAACCAAGGCGATCGTGGTCGGAGACGACGGCGGGATCCTCGGGACCGGTACCGGACACCATGAGCCGCTGATCCCCCGCGGGGGTTGGAGCGAGCAGCCCCCCGATGACTGGTGGGACAGCACCGTGTCGGCGATTTCTCTCGCCTGCAACGACGCCGGGATCTCGCCCCGCACCATCGATGGCATCGGGCTCACCGGGCAGATGCACGGGCTGGTGGCCCTCGATCGCTCGATGACGCCGATCCGGCCCTCGATGCTCTGGAACGATGGACGTTGCGAGCCGCAGTGTCACGAAGTCGAACATCGCCTGGGTCTCGAACGTCTGGTGGCCTTGACCGGAAACCGGATGCTCCCCGGTTTCACCGCTCCCAAGCTCCTCTGGATGCGGGAGCACGAGCCCGCCGCCTTCGAACGAATCGCCACCGTGCTGCTTCCCAAGGACTGGGTTCGCTGGCGACTTTCCGGGGCCGTGGCGACGGACGTCTCGGATGCCAGTGGCACCGCGGTCTTCGACTGTCGCCGTCGTCGATGGTCCGAGGAACTCCTCGCCGAACTGGATCTTCCGAGATCCTGGTGGCCCGATGCGGCGGAAAGTCCGACCGTGGTCGCGACCGTGAACGCGGAGGCCTCGGACGCGACCGGACTTCCGGCCGGGACCCCGATCGTCGCCGGGGCGGGAGATCAGGCGGCCAGTGCCGTGGGGACGGGCCTCGTCCGGGAAGGCACCATCGGCGCCGCCCTCGGCACCAGCGGGGTCACCTTCGCACCGAGCGATGAATGGCGCTTCACCCCCGACGGAACACTGCACGCCTTCTGCGCCGCGGTTCCGGACTGCTGGCATCTCATGGGCGTCATGCTTTCCGGTGCGGGCAGCCTCGACTGGTTCCGCGCGGCCTTCATGCCGGAACTCGGCGACGGGACGGAGGCCTTCCAGGAGATCGAAGCCCTGGCGAAATCCGCCCCCCCCGGGGCCGACGGCCTGCTCTTCCTTCCCTATCTGTCGGGCGAACGAACCCCTCACTCCGACGTGAACGCTCGCGGCGCCTTCATCGGACTCGATCGACGCCACGATCGCCGACACCTCGCGCGTTCGGTCTTCGAAGGGGTCACCCACGGACTGGCGGACTGCCTCGATCTGGTCCGTGATACCGGCCTGCAAGCCGAGGTCGTCCGACTTTCAGGCGGTGGAATGAAGAGTCCGCTCTGGAAACAGACTTGCGCGGATCTCTTCCGTGCTCCGGTGGCGACCACCACCACCACGGAAGGAACCGCCTTCGGAGCCGTGATCCTCGCCGCGACGGGCATCGGACGATTCAAGGATGTTCCCACCGCGTGCGACGCGTGGATCCACGAGACCGAGCGGATCGAACCGGGCCCGGACGCCCGACTCCTCGAAGACCGCCACCGGGTCTACCAACGGCTCTATCCTGCCTTGAAGGGGATCTTCCCCGCGATCGCCGAGAACCCGGAGGCCGACCGATGATCCAGATGCTTGCCATGACCGCTTCGATGATCCTCGTGGGCTGGATCGTCTGGAAGGTGATCAATCGTCACGAAGACGGCGACGAGGTCCTGCAATCACGACTGGATGCCGACGATCGGCGGGCCGCGCTCGGCCGAGGCGAGCGGGTTCCCGAGGAGTCCTCGGTCGAGGACTGACCGAAGAGGTCGGGGAGTCGGTTTTCGGAAGATCAGGCCCGGAAGCCGCGAGCCCTCAGCTCGGTGACTCTCGGCTGAAGATGTCGCCCGGGGCAGGCGGTCGCGGCGGATGCCCACTCGCGGTGGGTTCGCACCCGGCCCTTGCGGATGCCGTAGGTGAGGCACAGCGCGTTGACCTGGGTGCACAGGCTTCTCAACTGTTGCTTCGACGGCTTTTCCTTGTCGAAGTTGCCCATCACCAGGATGCCGATGTTGCCGGGGTTGTGTCCCTTGACGTGGGCGCCTTCGTACCTCAGGGAGCGACAGTCCCAGATCCGACCGCTGCGGTCGACGGCGTAGTGATAGCCGATGTCCGCCCAGCCACGCTTCCGGTGGGCGGCTCGGATCGATTCCAGCCGATTCGCGGATTCAAGTTCGCCGGTCGAGGCCAACGGGGTGGGAAGTCCGTCATGGTGGATGGTGATGTATTGAAGCCGGGCCTGGGGATTCATGCCCCCATGATTCGGTCCCGACTTCGCCCAACGAGCCCGAACGATCGTGCCCGAACTCCCTGAGGCCGTCTCCACCGCAGGCTCGAAAGCCAACGACGTGCGGCCACCAGTCGGACCGACGGTCGGAAGATCCGGATCCGGCAGGCGGCCGGCTCGTCGAGCCGTGCCGGCGCAGCCGATCAGGCCGGCCGAAGCGATTCCGCCGAGCGCGAGGGCCCGGAGTGTCGATCCCAGAACGTCTCGCCGGTGGAGCCGGAGGGGTCGCCCTCCGTCCAAGGCGTCACCGGGGCCGGCGTCCTCGATGCCCGAAGACGAGTGGGGTCCGGTGTTTCCGGGTCTGGGTTGCTGCTCGGAATGAGGCACGGCATCGTCCTTGTCCATCCGCATGGTGATCGACCGACACCGTCGTCGGACACGTCTCGGTCCTCGAAAGATCGACCCCGAGACCGGATCTTCTCCAGTATAGAACCCCCCGGTCGGAGTCCGGCTCCAACCGTTCGCTCGCCAGGACCTCCGGGTTCGTCCACCTGCCCGAGTCTCCATCCGATCGCCCGGGATCATCGGGATCGATCCGCATCCTGCGGGGCCGGAGGCGGCCCCGTTTCACCCATCCAGCGCCGACGCCCTCGCAACGACGAGGATCACAGGCGGGGAGACGGCGTCAGCCGCGGCTGATCCAAGTGATCCGAATTTCGAATCCGGCGTCCAAAGGCCGTTCCAGGGCCTTGATGGCGGGGTGAGAAGCCCGAAAAGCCGTCGGGGCCGGTCACGGTCCGTCCAGAACCGAACCAAACCACCCCCCCTCCGAAACGCTCGTGGAAATCGAGAGACGACGTTCTCCAGGCCGGGTCGGTGGAGAAGGCGCCCGGGACCGGATCATTTCCCTCGGCAAACCTCGGTTTCCGCTAGAATTCGAGGCTCCGGCGGATCGAAGGTCGAGACCACGATTCCGCTGTCCCGGCCTCTCCCATGGAGCGGCGCAGCCTCGCTGAAACACTCACGATGACCGAACAGACGGACTCCGCAACGCCCCCGGAAGGGGACGACTACACGAGCGATTCGATCCAGGTTCTCGAAGGCCTCGAGGCGGTTCGAAAGCGACCCGGCATGTACGTGGGGGGTACGGGACTCAACGCCCTCCACCACCTCGTCTACGAATGCGTGGACAACGCGATCGACGAGGCCATGGCCGGCTACGCCACGAGAGTCATCGTGCGGCTCGGAGTGGACGGGTCGTGCACCGTGACCGACGACGGACGGGGAATGCCGACCGGGCCGATGAAGCATGAGAACCCGTTGATCGACGGCCGTCCCGCGGTCGAAGTGATCCTCACCCAGCTCCACGCGGGGGGGAAGTTCGGCGACAACGCGTACAAGGTCTCCGGAGGCCTGCACGGTGTGGGCGTGAAATGCGTGAACGCATTGTCGGAATGGACCCGGGTCGAGGTGGTGAAGGATGGCGGCGTGAAGTCGATCCTCTTCAACCGCGGCGAGGTCTCGGAACCGCTCTCCGACACGGACCAGTCGGGCCTGGTCGATGTTCCGGAGGGACGGAATGGAACCCGGATCTCCTTCAAGCCGGACGCGGACATCTTCCCGGAGACGGACTTCCGCTTCGAGACGCTGCAGCATCGACTGCGTGAACTGGCCTACCTCAACTCCGGCGTCACCATCCGACTCATCGACGAGCGGGTCGACTCGTCCGGCAGGATCCGGGAGGAGACCTACCACGACGAGAAGGGCCTGATCGCGTACGTCACGCACCTGAATTCGGCCAAGCGGGTGGACAGCCCGCTCATCTACCTCGACGGTGGCGACGAAGACCAGCAGATCAGAGCCGAAATCGCGATGCAGTACACCGACTCGACCAGTGAGAACCTGCTCGCGTTCGGAAACAACATCTTCAATCCGGACGGCGGCACCCATGTCTCGGGTTTCAAGACCGCACTCACCCGCACGATCAACGGGTACGCGAAGCGAAACAACCTGCTCAAGGATCTCGTTCCCAGCGGCGACGATCTTCGCGAAGGACTCACCGCGATCGTGAGCGTGAAGATCGCGGACCCGCAGTTCAACAACCAGACCAAGGAGAAGCTGCTGAACCAGGAGGCGGAAGCCTTCGTCAGCCAGCTCATCACCGAAGGCCTGGGATCCTGGCTGGATCAACACCCCGCCGAAGCGAAGCAGATCGCGCAGAAAGCGGTCCTCGCGGCCCAGGCTCGGGAAGCCGCCCGCAAGGCGAGGGATCTGATCAAGCGCAAGGGCGCCCTCGATTCCGGCGGCATGCCGCACAAGCTCTCCGACTGTTCGAGCAAGGATGTCGCAAGTACCGAAATCTTCATTGTCGAAGGTGATTCGGCCGGCGGAAGCGCGAAAGGTGGTCGCGACCACGTCACGCAGGCGATCCTCCCGTTGCGAGGCAAGCTGCTGAACGTGGAGAAGGCGCGACTCGACAAGGTCCTCGGCTTCGAGGAGATCCGGACCCTCATCCAGGCTCTTCAATGCGGCATCGGCGAGGACTTCGACTCCAGCAAGCTTCGTTACGGCCGAGTGGTCATCATGACCGACGCCGATGTGGACGGATCCCACATCCGAACGCTGCTGCTCACGTTCTTCTTCCGTCAGATGCCGGACCTGATCCGACGCGGCCACATCTTCATCGCCCAGCCCCCCCTCTACCAGTTGCTTCGCGGCAAGCAGTCGAGCTACGTGCTCAATGATCGCCGCATGAACGACATGCTCACCGAGTTCGCCCTGCGACACGCGGTGTTCGCGGTGCGGAACGACGACGGCTCCGTCGCATCGAGGGTCGAAGGCGACGATGCCCGGCGGATGCTCCGGCGCCTCGAACGCCTTGATGAACTGGTGACGGTCTCGCAACGACGCGGTCTGGTCTTCACCGACCTGCTCGAATTGAGGCGAGGTGATCCCGAGGGTGACGACCGCCTTCCGACCTACCATCTGCGATGGGGCACCGAAGAGAAGCTGTTCTGGTCGGAAAGCGATGCGCTCGCGTTCATCGGCGCGAACGATCTCGTGGTCGACACGCCCGTGGAGGCCGAAGAAGGCGTGGAGAAGGTCGAGGTCGCACTCGATCGCATCGCGACCCTGCGGGAGCTTCATGAGAATCGCGAGATCGATCGAGTCATCATCGATCTCGACCAGTGCGGCGTGTCCATCGACGACTGGGCCCTGATCCAGGAGGAAGCGGTCACCGGCGAACGACTCCCCACCCGCTACGGGTGGCTGGTGTCCAACCCGAAGAAAGAGGGCGAAGAACTGGTCGAAGCCGCCAACATCCCCGACATCGTCCGAACGATGCAGGATGTGGGTCGACGAGGAATCGAGGTCAAGCGGTTCAAGGGCCTGGGTGAAATGGAAGCCCTCCAACTCTGGGAGACCACCATGGATCCCGAACAGCGGACCCTGCTTCGGGTGACCTGGGACGCCGCGAGCGAAGCCGATTCCCTGTTCTCCACGCTGATGGGCGAGAACGTCGAAGCCCGCCGCAAGTACATCGAGGAACACGCCCTCGAAGTTCGAAATCTCGACGTTTGACGTGATGATTTCCGGTCTCGGCTGAGATTCCCCGCCATACGAACGAGCCGGCCTTGATTCCCCGCATTTTCGTGTGATTCTTTCCTTGAGGGCCTGATGGCCAATCACCAATTCGAATGGAGATCGAACGATGCCGAGCAGAACCATGTTCATGACCGCGATTCTGTCGGTGATCCTGCCGACCACCCTCGGTTTCGCCCAGGACGCCGAGTGCGATCCGGTCACCGATGTGAGCATCACCAATCCGGACTGGGTGCAGCGATGGGATGATTCCACTCGGCGACGCATCGGTGATCAGTTCGTCGGCGCGCCGAAGATGATGAAGACTCCCCCGTCGGAGCTGCCCTGGGAACGACTTCGATTTCTTGATTCGATCTCAGACGAGCCGATTCGTTTCGAAGCGCTGGCCCGGGACTTCTCCGGTGTCCCCTACGTCAAGGACGTGATCCTCGAGGATCCGGTCCTGATGATCACCTTCGACCAGAACGTCAGCAACCAGTACAACAGCACGGACATCGTGGACTGGGAGTCGTATCGACCCCTGGGACGAGGCCTCCTTCAGGAATACGTGGTGAACCCCCTCGACGGCGAGACGAACCAGTGGTTCACATCCCATCTCAACGGGCGGGAGTACATGGCGACCCAGCTCGGACTGGATCCGGAGTGCTTCAACCCGCTGACCGCCGACGCGGATGGCTGCACCCTGGCCATCAGCCAGGCCCTCGCATCGGTCGGCGTGTACTGGGCCGGCGGCCCGTTGGGCGTCGAGAATCCAGCGAATTCCTGCGAACGTCTGGGACCGTACTTCCCCTACGCCTCCCCCCCCGGACACCTCTGGTGGCGGGACCGGGTCCTGGTGTTCGTCGCGGATCGCTCATCCTTCATCCGGCCGTCCTTCAATCCGATCACGACCCGGGACGAACCCGGCACCAGACCTGCGACCAACGACGGCGTCCCGAGATGGGATGGTTCGTCCTACGTTTTCCCGACCGCCGCGGACCCCCGCGACGGCAACGGACCGACCTACGACGCCTACCTCGAGACCGTGCAGGACTTCGTCGGCTACATCGCCAATGGAAACGGACCCAAC
>NYWY01000006.1 GCA_002685335.1 Planctomycetaceae bacterium | reverse complement strand
TCACGTCGGCGCTGGTCAGGCCGGTGCCTGCGAAACCGCCGACCGGCATCTCCAGGGTCTCGACGAGATTCATCACGTCGGCGCTGGTCAGGCCGGTGCCGGCGAAACCGCCGACCGGCATCTCCAGGGTCTCGACGAGATTCATCACGTCGCCGCTGGTCGAACCGGTACCGGCGAAACCACCAACCGGCATCTCGAGGGTCTCGACCAGGTGGTACCGACCAGGGGCCAGCAGGATCGTTGCGTGATGCAGCTCGGGATTGAAGTCCGAATGCAAGTGAGCAAGAGCGGATCCCAGATCCGTGAACATCGCATCTGCGATCTGCAGGCGATCGTCATCCACGGTGATCGTGTGTTGGGCGAGCGTCGTGGTGCCGAGGGCCCTGGCGGCCAGAAGAGCGGTGAGCAGGGGTCGTCGGGGGGTGTTCATGACGGGGCCTTTCGAATCGAGGTTCTGCGAGGCCGGTGCTCGTGACCGGCTTCGAAAGGCACACAGGGCACTCCCGGAAGGAGGGGACGGTTTCGTCTGAAAACGCCTCGAATATCCCCTTGGATCACCTGGGACAGGGTTTTTCGTCCTGAATCAAACATCGGCGTCGGTGGATCCCAGCCAAGGGCGGGTCAGGAAAGGAGGTCTTCGGGGCCCGAAGGCCTGCTTCCCTGCGGCATGGGGCGGGGTCGGGTTCAATGGACGGCATGACGACTGATGCTCCCACCGTTGGATCGCGGTTCCTCCGCCGACTCCTGAGTCTCCTGGTGATCCTCGGTGCGGGGGGCCTGCTCGGCTCCCGGGCCGACGCCGCCCCGCCGCTCGTCGTGGAGACCTGGAACATCCGCTACGACAATTCCGGTGACGGGGTGCACGCGTGGCCGCATCGGCGCGATGGCGTGATCACGCACCTTTCCGATTCCAAGGCCGACATCATCGGATTGCAGGAAGTGCTTCCGCATCAACTGGCCGCGATCACCTCGGGACTCGAGGGTCACGGTTGCTTCAGCCGCGGTCGCGAACGCGACGCGGCCAGGGGGGAGGCGGTCCCGATTTTCTGGCGGCGCGATCGCTGGCGTCTCGATCCCGATCATGCGACGCACTTCTGGTTGAGTGAGACGCCCGAAGTGCCGGGGTCGATGTCCTGGAACACCGCCTGCACGCGGATGGTCACGATGGTCCGATTGCTTCCGGTTGAAAAGTCGGACGATCGATCGCCGATCTGGGTGTGCAACCTGCACCTGGATCACCGAAGTGCTGAAGCTCGTGAGAAGGGCGCGGTACTGGTGCGTCAACGCATCGCATCCCGGCCTCGCACGATGCGCGATGAACCGGTCGTCATTCTCGGCGACTTCAACGCGACGCCGGGGTCACCACCTCTCGAGACGCTCCTGGCCACGAGGGATGACGGTGCGTTCATCGATGGGTGGTCGGCGATCAAGGGTCGGCCCGCCGATGCGCCTCGCGGCACCTGGAACGGATGGAAGGACGATCCTCGTGGTCGTCGCATCGATCACATCCTGGTTCGCGGGGTCACGGTGCGGAACACCGACATCCTGGTTCCGGCCAACGATGCGGGCCCGCTCTCGGACCACTGGCCGGTGCGGGCGACGCTTGATTTCCCCGCTGGCGTCGAATCGACCTCGGACTGAGGATCAGGGCGAGGTGATCGTCTCCATCCCGCCCATGTACGGGCGGAGCGCCTCCGGCACCGAGACCGAACCATCGGCCTGCTGATGCATCTCCAGGATCGGGATGAGGATCCGGGGACTCGCCGCCACGGTGTTGTTGAGCGAGTAGGCGAAGACGGTCTTCTTGGTTTCGGGATCTCGGTAGCGCAGGTTCAGCCGCCGGCACTGGTAGTCACCGAGGCGGCTCGCGGAATGCGTCTCGCCCCAGTCACCGACCGGACGGCCGTCGTCGCCGTCGGCCCCGCGGCCGGGCATCCAGCACTCGACATCGATCATGTCCTCGTTCTTTGCGCCCAGATCACCGGTGCAGCACTGCAGGAGGCGATAGGGGAGATCGAGCGACTGGAGGATCGACTCCACGAAGCCGATCATCCGGCCGTGCCATTCCTTCTGCTCGGCGGTGTCGGCCTTGCAGACCACCACCTGCTCGACCTTGTCGAACTGGTGGATGCGGTAGAGGCCGGCGGTGTCCTTGCCGGCGGCGCCGGCTTCCCGGCGGAAACAGGTGGAGACGGTGGTGTAGGTGATGGGCAGGGAGTCGATGTCGACGATCTCGTCGGCGTGCAGACCCATCAGTCCCACTTCACCGGTGCCGGTCAGGTAGAGGTCGTGGCCGGAACCGCGAGCCGATTCCTCGATGTGGTACGCCTGGTCGCGGCCGCCGGGGAAGAACCCCGTGCCTTCCATGCATTCCTCCTTGACCACCACCGGTACCGACATCGGGGTGAAACCCTGCTCGACGGTCATGAAGTCGAAGGCGTAGCGGAGGATCGCCTGGTGGAGTCGCATGCCGGCGCCGGTCAGCACGTAGTGCCGGCTGCCACCCATCTTGACCCCACGTTCGAAATCCACCAGGCCGAGTTCGTGCACCAGATCCAGGTGGGTTCGCGGCGTGAAGCCTCGTTGCTCGGCGAACGACGTCGACGGATCGAAGCCCTCGGGATGCCACTGGCGGATCTCGATGTTGTCTTCGCTCCCCTTGCCGCGGGGCACGTCGGCCGCCGGTGGCTGCGGGATCGCGAGCAGCATTTCGTGGAATTTCGGATCGATCGCGTGGATCTCCGCCTCCAACATCTGGATGCGGTCCTTGAGGGCGATCGGTCGCTTCTCGAGTTCGGCGACCTCGGCCTCGATCCGGGATCGTTCTTCGCCCTCGGCGGCTTTGAGGCTGCCCTTGAGCTTGCCGATCTGCGGGCCGGTCTCCTTGCCGAGTCGTTTCTGTTCCGCCCGGGCCTCCTCCTGCTCGGTCTGCAGGCGACGACGTTCGGTGTCCAACGCCAGCACGCGGTCGATGTCGACGCTCGCATTCTTGGCGGTGACGCCTTCCCGATAGCGGTCGGGGTTCTCGCGGAGGTCCTTGAGGTCGATCATGGGGTTTGGTTCAACGCCGAAGAAGTGGGGAGAGAGAAAAACAGGAGTTCGAATCAGCGGTCCCGGTACGTCGGACCTGTGGCCCAACGCATCTTGTGCACCACGGTCTGCCAGAAGTCGGTCGCGTCGTCATGGACGAGTCGGACCCGATGTTCACTCCGGCGGAACCGCACCGTATCGCCTGAGGCCAGGCGGCGGGTCTTCTGGCCGTCGATCACCAGGCTGGTGCCCTCGTTGGCTCGCAGGACGTGGACGGTGGGGGCCTCGTCCGGGCGGGCGACCACGGGACGGAAGGCGAGGCTGTGGACTGCGAGCGGGGTGATGACCAGTGCCTCGCAGCCCGGATGGACGATCGGGCCTCCGGCACTCGCGTTGTAGGCGGTGCTTCCGGTCGGGGTGGAGACGATGAGTCCATCTCCGGAAAGACTGGGACCGGGGCGGTCGGCGAGATCGACCCGGAGCTCGATCATGCGAAACGGTCCGCCCGCAGTGATCACACCGTCGTTGAGGAACGGGATCCAGTCGCTGGAATCCCCGTGTTCAGCGGCTTCCACTCGGACTTCGAGCATCATTCGTTCGACGACGGGGGGGGCGTCACCGAGGATCTCGACCGCCGCGGACGCGAACCCCTCCGCGTCGAAGCCGGCGAGGAATCCGAGGCGTCCCACGTTGACCCCCGCGATCGGTCGGTCGAGTGGTGCGAGGCGACGGGCTTCGGCGAGGATGGTTCCGTCGCCACCAAGGACGATGATGGTGGAACAGGCTTCGGCGAGGTCGGCCGGCACCTCCTCCTGCGGACGAAGGATGGTCGTGACGGCTCCGGCATTCGTGATCGCGGATTCGACTCGATGCAGCGTCTCCGGAACGCGATCCCGGTCGCGATTCGCGATCACCAGCACCCGTCGGGGCGACATCACGAAACGATCCCCCGGGTGAGTCTCATGAAGGCGGTCTCGAGATTGACCTGCTCCTGCTGCATCGAGGCGACCCGGAATCCCTGGGCGATCAGTCGACTCGGGATCTCGCTCACCGGGATTCCGTGTTCGGGATCGAGATCGATGTCGAGGCGAGGCCCCTCTTCGGTGGAATTCACATCGACGCTCGCGATGCCCCGGACTCCCCGCAGCAGTTCCGCCGCTTCGGTCACCCGATCGTCCACCCGGACCTGGACCGTTCTTCCGGTTTCGGCCCGTCGCATGATCTCCGCCACGGATCCGTTGAACAGAAGCTGACCCTTTTCGATGATCGCGACCGCGTTGCAGAGTTCGGAAAGCTCGTGAAGGATGTGGGAACTGATGATGATCGTCTTCCCCATCCGACGGAGCTCCTTGAGGAGCTCTCGAATCTCGATCCGCGCCCTCGGATCCAGTCCGGAGGCCGGTTCATCCATCAGCAGGACCTTGGGGTCGTGGAGGAGGACCCGGGCCACCGAGAGTCGCTGCTGCATCCCGCGACTCAATCCGTTGACTTCGCTCTTGGTCTTGTAACCGAGGTCGGTCAGATCCAGCACGTCGCCCACGACCTTCTTCCGCTTGTCACCGTGCAGTCCGTAGCAGGCGGCGAAGAACTCGAGGTACTCGACCACCAGCATGTCCTCATAGGCGCCGAGAAAGTCCGGGACGTAGCCGATGATCGGTCGGATCAGATGATTCTGGTAACCCACCACGTGGCCGTCGACCCGGGCTTCGCCCCATGTGGGCTTGAGCAGGGTCGCGAGGATCTTGATGGTGGTCGTCTTCCCCGCGCCATTGGGGCCGATGAAGCCGAGGCAGGAACCTTCCTCGATCACGAGGTTGAGATTGTCCAGCGCCACGAGTTCGCCGTACTTCTTCGTGAGATTGATCGTTTCGATCATCGCCATGCCGCGGCCACTCCATCCTTGGGGTCGAGGTCGTCGATGTCACCATCGATCGATTTCGGATCGAACTGTTCATTGCGCTCGGGCACCATCAAGTCGACGTCGACCGGCAGGGGATGGATCCATTGAAGCATGACGATGCCTTCCCCCGCCTGCAATTCGCCGTTGATGGTGATCGGTACCGGGCAGGGAGCGTCGTAGGCGAAGGCCATGATCACCAGGTTCGGCTCCACGAGACGCCGGGAAAGATCGATCGACCTCGCCAGTCTTCGCTGGAATTGACTGCCTCCCGCGCGACTGTCCCGGTTGGTCTTGATCTGGGGTGGCGTGAGCATGCCGAAGAGTGAGAGGCCTTGCAGGTTCTTTTCTCGTTCCCCCTCGCTCAGGTTGCGTCCGACCGCGATGTCCGCCAGCGTTTCGTTGACCTGGAAAAGATCACCGAGTTCGCCTCCCAGGGAATTCGGGCCGATCGAGCGGAGGATCTGGGAGCGTGGGAAGGCGGTGCCAAGATCCCAGGCCTCGTCCTTGAGCCACGGTTTGGCCCGGGCGAAGAGCAGGCCCAGGTTCGGAGGCACGTCGGTGATCGCGGCATCCGATCCGAGGGAAGGAAGCCCATCGAGGCCGAGGGGGAGCGTGGCGGTTCGTTGCGAGTCGGTGATCGAGATGAGGATGTTTGAAAGCAGGATGCCGCTGGCGTTGATCAGCGTGCCATCGATCTCCAGACGTCCGTCCGAGGTCCGGAACACCCGGACCGGATCATCGGGGTCGACCCGGATGGTGGAGGACCAGATCTGGTTCGGTGATCTGGAAGCCCCCATCCAGTCGGCGAAGAATTCGGCGCTGGTGGCCCGAGCCGGAACCTCGTGCCCATTTCGACTCTCGAATGGAACGTCGTATCGATTGGCGTCGAGGAACGTCCTTTCCAGCCCGTTGGGAGGTGGCGAGAAATGACTGAGAAGATCGTTGGAATCATCCTCCCCGATCTCCACCGATGCGAGCCCGTATCCCGAAAGCTGGCTGGAGAACCAGGTGATGGCTCGATCGAGGGACGGCGCGGAGACCTCGTCGGAGGGCGCATAGACGTGGCGAAGCACGGTCAAATGCTTCATCGGCGCTGATTGTCCGATCGAGATCCGGCCGAGGATCCAGGCCAGGATCGCGAATCCGAGTCCACAGAGCGCGAACGCGGTCCACGCATGGCGTTGAAGTCCGCCTCGTTTGAGTATCGCGTATCCCAGCGGGCCGGCGAGGAGCCAGTACGACGCGAAGAGCATGACTCCCACCAGAAGTCCGGTGGCCGCGGCGCCGGAGAGGGAGATGACCGGTGAGACGAGCGTCCCGTTTCCGATGTCCTCGATGATTCCGGGAGGGACCAGCCGTCGGTCGTTCTTGAGTTGGGCGAGGGCCGGTGGATTGGCGGTGAACACCCGGCGACCGAGAATCGGATTCCAGAACGTCGAGGTGGCCGGCAGCAATGGTGCCTGCTGGACGCGAAGATCCGGATCGGCGACGTCGATGCCCACCACGTCGAGGGTGCCGTGCCCGACGTCGCGGCGAACCGCGTAGATCACGGGCGGAGGCTTGGATGCTTCCCAGGCCCTCTGCCCGTCGTCGACCAGAAGCTGTCGGGCCGCCGGGGGTGCGTCGTCGGGGACCGGAATCGAATCGGGGTCGAAGGGGGCCGAATACGGGTGGAATCCCGCGAGCGGACGCCAGGCCGATGGGAGATCATCGACTTCGAAGCGGTGAAGATCGAAGCGGGCATCGGGACGGCGGAGTCGGGGCCGGTCACTGAGGGCCGGCAAGGCGTCGATGAGCGGGACTCCGGTTTCCTTGATGGGTTCGAGCTCGCCCAGGAGATCGCCGAAGGCCATCTCGTTGCGACCGAGTCGCCACGGATCGGATCCGCCCGGCAGCAGGATGACCAGATGACCACCGCGCTCGATCCAACGTCGGAGCGCGTTTTCGATCGAAGGCTTGTTGCCGATGATCGAGGGGTAGAAGCTGGGATCGTTCGCGGCCCAGACGATGAGCCCGTACTGGGCGAGGCCGGCCCATTCATCCGGGAGGTCGCCGGGCGAAACATTGGGGACCACCACCATTTGTTCATTGAGGCCCGGGCGGTGATTGAATCCCGCGATCGGCCCGTAGCCGTCGAGTCCGGCGGTGTTGGGGCCGATCACCATCGCCAGTTCTTCGGTCTGCTGGGCGGCTCGGGGCTTGGTGAGGGACGGATCGATCCGGGCGGAGGCGATCTCGCGGATTCGTCGGCCGTCCCGATACTCGTACAGACGGAAGATCCAGGGTTCGATGGTCACCGCGGTGGCATCCGAACGCGATGGAAGATCCGCGATCACCCAGGTCGTGGCGACACCACCTCGACCCGGTACGGCGATGCGTCGGGTATTGGCCGCGATGTCTCCGTCCGGATTGGAGGTCTCCCACTGGATGAGTCCGGGCACGGGCTCGTCCTGATCGCTGGTGATGATCACCCTGACGGCCACCGGACCACCCGGGCGATAGGCATTGCCAGCGCCGAAGCGATCGATTTCGATCAGGGTCTGGGCCGACACCGACGAATCGAGAAGGATGGCGGCAAGGGCTGCCAGCAGAACGACTCCGAGGCGTCCGGGACGGAGGGTCGCCAGGCGGTCGAGGAGATTGATTCCGGGGCCCTTCATGGGTGTCACAGTGTAGTCCGATCCGGGGTCCTGCCGGTCCTGCGGATTGCGACGGCCGGGATGTCATTCCAGTCCGGCGAGCGGGCCGGATCGAAGTTCAGGAGGTCATCCGACGGGTCGATCCCTCTCCCATGGGACTTTTCCTCTTCACGATCGCGATCTCCGGTCTCGCCAGCCTGGTTCTGGTCGTGACGATCGTGGGCCGGGTGAGTCAGCAGTGTCGCCGAGCAGTCGACCATGCCGGGCTCGTCCAGCAGGCGGAGCAGATCCGCGATGCTCGTCGACTTCAGCCCGCGGGCATCGCCTCCACCTCGGGGTTCCCGGGCGACTCCATCGCGGTCTCCCGCGAATCGGCACGCTGAACGAAATCGGACCCGGATCCGTCAGGCGTCCGCGAAGGCTCCGAGCATCGCGGCGTGACTTCGGATCCCGCCCTGATAGCACTGAAGGTCGAACTTCTCGTTGGGGCTGTGGACCCGATCCTCGTCGAGACCGAAACCGACCAGCAAGGCATCGATGCCCAACCGATCCTGAATCTCGCCGACCGCGGGAATGCTGCCGCCACTGCCGATGATCGCCGCGGGGGCGTCGTAGGCCCGAGCGAGTCCCCGGGTCGCGGCCGCCAGCCACGGGCTGTCCGCGGGCACGATGACCGCGGGGTTGGTTCCGTGTGACTCGAACGCGACGGAGAAACCGTCGGGAAGGTGGGATTCGATGAAGCTTCGAAGGGCCGCCTCGATCCCATCGGGATCCTGTCCCGGAACCAGTCGGCAGCTGATCTTCGCGGAACAGGTCGAGGGAATGATGGTCTTGGCGCCCGAGCCCGTGTATCCCCCGAAGATTCCATTCACGTCGAGGGTCGGTCGCGACCAGGTCCGCTCGAGGATCGTCCGTCCGGTCTCGCCCGCGGTGGCGGCGGAGATCTCGGCGCTCGCGAGAAAACCGGCTTCGTCGAACGGGAGTGAATTCCAGCGTTCGAGGATTTCGGCGGGAGGGTCGATCACGCCGTCGTAGAACCCGGGAATCGTGACCGAGCCCGCGTCGTCGTGCATGGCCGCGATGATGCGGGCGAGGACGTTGGCGGGATTGGCGATCGCCCCGCCGTACATGCCGGAATGCAGGTCATGCCCCGGTCCCTTGATCGTCGCCTCGACGTAGACCATGCCGCGAAGCATGGTCGTGATGGCCGGAGTCTTCGCGTTCCACATGCCGGTGTCGGAAACCACGCAGACGTCCGATGCGATGCGTTCCTTGAAGTCGGTGAGGAATTGATCGAGGCTGGGTGAGCCCGACTCCTCTTCACCTTCGAGCATCACCTTGACGCCGACCGGCAGTCCACCGGTCGCGTCCCGCCAGGCTCGAAAGGCTTCGATGAACGACATCACCTGCCCCTTGTCGTCGACGGCGCCTCGGGCCACGATGCGGCCGCCTTCCGGAGTGTCGATGATCGTGGGCTCGAAGGGCGGGGAATCCCAGAGTTCGAGGGGATCCGCGGGTTGGACGTCGTAATGGCCGTAGTAAAGGATCGTCGGCGCGCCCTCGGGGGCGGGCGAGGTCGCCACCACGATCGGGTGTCCCGTGGTCTTCACGGTCTCGGCTTCGAAACCCAGTTCCGTGAAGAGCCGCGTGAACCAGTCGGCCGCCTGCAGCATCTCGCCGTCGTACGCGGGGTCGGTACTGATCGAAGGAATGCTGAGGATCTCTTCGAGCCGCGCGAGGGAGGCCTGGAAGCCGGCGTCCGCGAGGGCCAGGACGTCGTCGATGCGATCGGTGCCATCGGTACTGTTGATCTTGGAGGTGGTCATCCCGGGAATCTACCCGAGCCGACGGCGTTCCGGTCGGTGGGGGGAGACGCTCAGGCGCCCCGGACGAGACCGACGGTCGCGGCGATCGCGAGTCCGACCATGAAGAGGAACCAGATCCATCGTTCGACTCGTCGAGACTCCAGCCAGCCTGCCCACATGGCTTCGAGCCCGTGATCGGGCCGGCCGGTCGGGATGTCGGTCGCACGGGAGAGCGGGGCGTCGCAGATCACGCAGCGGGTGGGAAGCCGGATGATTCCGTCGTCGTCGCCGACGAGTGACGGGGTGAAACCACAGGCGGGGCAGCGGGTGGAATCAGTCGTCCGTGATGGTCGAGGTCGATCCGACATTGAATCTAGACTAGGGCTTCATTCGCCGACGGCAAGACCAATTCCTCCCAGGACCCGTTCACGTGCCAATTCGTCCTGATTTTTCGCGTCGTGAAACCTGGATCGGCCTCCTGCGTCAGGTCGCGGGGCCGTCCGATCATTCCGAGACCGGATCGGACTTCGACCGCGACCCGCCGCCGATCCGACCCTTCGGAACCGATGATCCCGCGGTGAGGGCATGGAGCCTCCTGGACTCTTCGGATCCCGACGTGGCGGCGGCCGGGCTGCTCGAGCTGGCCGGGGGGCGGTCGGAAGATCCCGTCGGCCCCAGGCCGTTCCTGCCCGAGCGTGAAGATCTCGCGACCGAGGTCTGGACCGAATGCGAGTTGTCGGTGTTGCACGCCGTCTGGCGAGTCGTGCTCGGTACCCGGGCCACGGGAGCACCGGCCTCCCACCTCGTGTCCCGACTCGCAGGCCGGGTTCAGGAGGCGGTGGACTGGCATCTGGATCGAACCCAGCCTGACAACGCCACCACCCATCCCTGGGCGATTCATGCTTTTCTGGAGCTGGGAAGGCCTTCGGCGGAGGCCATCGACTACGCCGGATCGATTCTCCACGCGGTGGAGGCTGCCGGCTCCGCCCGGGGGGCGGTGGATCCGCTGTCCCGCTGGATCATGCTCGATGCGGCGAACGAGCTCGAGCGCGGAGGAGACGGGGTTTCATCCCTCGTGGCGGCATCGCCGTGAATCTGACACTGGATCCGACCGGCTGCTCGTCGATAGGATGGATGGCGTGAATCAATCCGACCCAACGCCGATCGTGACCATGGTCGCCAGAGACTCGGACCTGAAGCCGAGGCTGAGAGACGACCTCGCCTGCGTGGCGGCCGGAACCATGGCCGCCCTGAGGCCCGACCGCCTGCTCATCGCCTGGGTGATGCTCGCGCTCCTGTGGCTCGGTGGAGCCCTCTGGGATGCCAACTCGCCCCTGGACCTTCCTTCCCGGAGCGCGGCGCCCCGCAATGATCTCGTCCAGCAGCTGATCGTGATGCTCCCGGAAGCGCAACGTCCGCTCGTGACCGGCGACGGCGAGATCGATGGGCGAGACCTGCGGGCCTCGTTCATCGATGCCGAACCCGAGATGCGTCGACTGATCGAGGAGCACCGGGGTCGAGGGGCCTTCGAGTATCTGCGGGAAACGCTCTGGAGTGGTTTTGAAGCGTCGTTCGCCGGCATGATCGAGTTGGATCCGGCCCGAACCTTCGGAAGCTTCCCCCGCGCGATGATCTCTTCGATCTCCACCCTGTGGACCGAATCGCAGACGTTCTTCGTCCTCTTCGGCGCCTACGCGCTCTTGCTCCTGTCGGTGTTCGGGGGGGCCATCTGCCGGATGGACGCCGAACGCCTGGCTCGAGATCGCGATGTGCCGATGTTCGGAGTGGTGCGTTGGGCGGTCGTCGGTTGGAGACGACTCTGGGGCACGGCGATGCTGCCGCCGATCCTGGTGATTCTTCTCCTGTCTCCGATCGCTCTGCTGTTCGGTCTGCTGGCGCTCGTGCCCGGACTCGACGTGCTGGTCGCCATCGGCTGGATCTTGGCGCTGGTACCCGCCTTCGCCGCGGGAATCCTGTTCGTCGCCTGGCTCGTCTCCCTGCCCTTCCTGGTGCCGGCGGCGGCGATCGAGGCGGGCGAT
>NYWY01000005.1 GCA_002685335.1 Planctomycetaceae bacterium | reverse complement strand
CCAGCACGCACCGGTGCTGGTGTGCTGGTTCTCCAGCTCCGCGCCGTCGAGCGTGCTGCAGTTGAAGAACTCGCGCACGACGCTGCGCACAGTGGGCGTCACCACCTTCGCAACGCGGTTCCCGCGCTCGAGTGCTCGATCATCGAGTAGACCCAGGGCTCGCTGCCCCAGCCTCCCGGCAGGAAGTAGCCGATCGCGAGGAAGATCGCGCCCAGGGCGAGCACCGAAAGCACGACGTTGATCCGCGGGCCGGGTGCGTGGGGATGGAACTCGTGTTCGTCGCCGTGACCGTGATCGTCATGGCCGTGATGCGACTCGTCCGGCTTGAAGTGGGTCGGGCCGGTGAAGACCCGGAACCACACCCGGAAGGTGTAGTACGCGGTGAGGCCGGCGGTCGCGATCCCGATCCACCCGAGGACGAGGAAGCCGGCGCCGTCGCTGATGAAGGCCTGGGCGAGGATGATGTCCTTGGAGAAGTACCCGGCGGTGCCGGGAAGACCGGCGAGCCACAGGCTGCCGATCAACATCGTCCAGGTGACCACGCCCCATCCCTTGACCCGGCGGATGCCGCCGAGTTTTCGGAGATCGAGCTGGCCGCCGAAACCGTGCATCACCGCTCCACAGCAGAGGAAGAGCAGGGCCTTGAAGAATGCGTGGGTGAGCACGTGGTAGCAGGCGCCGAAACTGGTCGCCAGGCCGAGTCCCATGAACATGTAGCCCAGCTGCGACACCGTCGAGTATGCCATGACCCGCTTGATGTCGTACTGGGCCATCGCGATGGTGGCGGCCAGCAGGGCGGTGAGTCCTCCGACCCAGGCCACGACCTCGAGGGCGTGACCTCCGTCCGCCTGGTTCAACAGGAAGAGCGGCATGGTCCTGGCGATCAGGTAGATGCCGGCGGTGACCATCGTGGCCGCGTGGATGAGGGCGGAGACCGGGGTCGGTCCTTCCATCGCGTCCGGCAACCACACGTACAGCGGGAACTGGGCCGACTTGCCGAAGGCCCCGAGCATCAGGCACCAGGGGATCAGGCTGGCGGCCCAGCCGTCGTACTGTCCGGCTCCGGTGTCACCGCTCTGCAGGGCGGCGAAGAGCGCGTCGTAGGAAAGGCTGCCGTATTCGAGCCAGATCAGGTAGATGCCGATCGCCAGACCGACATCGCCGATCCGGTTCATGATGAAGGCCTTCTTGGCCGCCGCCACCGCTTCCGGCTTCTTGTAGTAGTAGCCGATGAGCAGGTAACTGGCGAGGCCGACGCCCTCCCAGCCGAGGTACAGCATCGCCAGGTTCTCGCCGAGCACCAGGCAGCACATGGCGAAGAGGAAGATGCTCATGCCGCCGAAGAATCGGCAGTACCCGGTGCCTCGATCCTCTTCCATGTACTCGCTGGCGTACAGCGCGATCAGGGTTCCGAGGAAGGTGACGAAGAGGATCCAGTAGGAACTCAATCCGTCGAGGTAGAGCGCGAAATTCGCCCGGAGACCGTGCCACCGGTCGCCGGCGGCGCCGTTCTCGGAGTTCCAGGAGAGATCGATCCAGTCGAAGAGATGGACCACCGCCGGCTGCGCGTTGGTCGGATCGAGTCGAAGGACCGTCATGACGGCGCAGAAGCAGGCGCCCGCGAGGGCGGCGATCGTGGTCCATGCCGGCAGGCGTCCCTTCACGCCGAGGGCGGCGTAGAGCCCGCAGAGGACGGCGCTGATGGCCGGCAGCCAGATGATCCACTGCGCGAACGCGAGAGACGGCTCGTCCGCGATCGGGGGAATCGCGGTCTGGAAGCCGAACGGCTCGCCGGCGGGCAGGCCGTGGCCGGCATGTTCACCACCGTCACCGGCGATTCCGGCGAGGGCGGCATGGGCGATGACACTCAGCATTCCTTCAACTCCGCCCAGGCTTCGGCGTCCAGCGTCGGCTTCCGCCGATACAGCAGGACCACCAGTCCGAGGGCGAGGGCCGCTTCGGCCGCCGCCACCGTCAGAATGAAGATCACGAACACCTGGCCCTCGGAATTGAGATGCATCCGGCCGAAGGCGATCATGGCGATCGCGGAGGCTTGAAACATCAATTCGGTGCAGAGGAACATGAGGATCATGTTTCGCCGCGTCAGGAACCCGACCATTCCGATCGCGAAGATCACGGCGCTGACCAGCAGGACCACCCGGAGCGACCCTTCATCCATCGGCGTGAGGGCCGAGGCGAGGAGCGGGGGGGCTTGGGCGAGGAGTCCGTTCACGAAGAACCTCCCGAAAGTTCCGATTCCTCTTCTTCGAGGAGGGGTCCGAGGCCGGCGGCCATTCGTCGTTCGTCTTCCCCGAGATCGATCTGGCGACGGGCGAGAACGACCGCCCCGAACATCGCCATGAGAAGGATCACTCCGGCGACCTCCAGGCTGACCGGGAAGATCGCGACCAGGGCCCAACCCACCTGCTGGGTGTTGGAGGGCATGGCGGAGGTCGGGAGGACGAGGGTTCGCTCGGCTCCGTCGACCGTGATCCGCACCGTGGCGTCGGTGCCGGAGAACGTCAAGGCGTCACCGGCGTCGTTCCGAATGACCTGGACCTCTTCCGGAGCGGCGTTGCCTTGATTCCGGGATTCGGTGCGGACGACGTCGGCGACGGTTTCATCCAGTTGCTTGGGCAGCCCTTCGAGGATCGTCCAGCGATCCCGGATTCCCTGGGTCACCGTCGCCTGGTCGGGGGTCTTGATCCCGCCGTCGACCACGAGGACCGCGTCCCCGATCGAGGCGAGGAGCACGAAGCCGACCACCAATGCCGCGACTGGTTCCCGCGGAACCCGGTCGTAGAGGGCTTCGCCCGCCGCGCTGGTCGCGTCCTGGGCGAGCATGAGGACGAAGAGGTAGGTGATGAGAATCGCGCCGGCGTAGACGATGATCAGCGAAAACGCCATGAATTCGGCGTTCATCAACAGGAACATGCCGCCGGAGCAGACGACCACCACCACGAACCAGATCGCGGCGAAGACCGGTCTGGGATGGGTGACCATTCGCACGGCACCGGCGATGCCGCCGAGGCCGAAGACCACTTCGAGGATTGGAACCGGGGCGTCGTCGGCGAGGCTCTTGAGGATCTGGACCAGGAGAAAGGCCAGAGCGCCCGCACCAAGGATGGTGCCGACCATCCGGGTGGTCCGNCGATGNGGTCTCATGATCAGGAAGAGCCCGACCGCGCCGGCGAGGGTGGCCAGGTAGAGGATGGTTGGCGTCATGCCGTGCTACACCCGTCTCGCGAGGTCAAGGACCGGGGCCGGGACCGAGGTGCGCTCCCGTTGGAGCGTCCGAGGGACCCCGGACTGCCGGGCCGGAGGAGGAACTGGTCTGACTGCTGTCGATGATCGCCGTGGCGATTTCAAGAACGGAAGAGTTTCCGGGGGACGAGAATCCGACCTTCCGACCGGCTCGCGTTCCGCAGTAAGGATGGCGGAGGATACGGGGGGGCGGAAAGAGCCGCAAGCGAACCGAAATCCGAGGAATCTCTGAAACGGGACGTCGGGGTCGAAATCCCTCGTCTTCGGATCGCCGATACCTTGCGTCGATGTCCGATCAGGTCCGGCGAACCCTTCCCAACCTCCTCACGATCGCCCGCGTGCTTCTGGCGGTCGGCTTCTTCGCGATCATCGCCTTCGGCCTCTGGCCTCGCTCGGGGCTGGATCCGTCGATTCGGCAGTTCTGGGGGAATATGGGGGTGGTGATCTTCGTGGTGGCCGCCCTGACGGACTTCGCGGACGGTTTTCTCGCTCGCCGCTGGAAGGTCGTCTCGGTCTTCGGCCGGGTCATGGACCCGTTCGGCGACAAACTTCTCATCATCGGGACCTTCGTCCTGCTCTCCTCCCCGGTGTTCCTCCGGACCGAGGCGACCCCGGCCGGCGGGTTGGCGGTGTTCTCCGAGCCGGACGGGCGAATGGTCATGACCAGCGGAGTCCACGTCTGGATGACCCTGGTGATTCTCGGCCGGGAATTGCTGGTGACCAGCATCCGGGGCGTGATGGAGGGGCTCGGAATCGACTTCGCGGCGGGCTGGAGCGGCAAGTGGAAGATGGTGCTGCAGTCGATCGCGGCTCCGACCGCGTTGTTCGTCGCGGTGAATCCCTTCGCCCTTGAATCGACCTTCTGGACTTTTCTGCGTGACGGCTTCGTCTGGGCGGCGGTGGTGGTGACGGTCTGGTCCGCACTGCCGTATCTGATTCGGGCCCGCCGATTGGTGGGCGAGGTGGAGGCGCGATCATGATGAATGCATCGGAATCCAAGAAAGCCACCCGACGCGCTCGTCCCCGTCCGTCGACGGTGGTCGCCGAAATGGGCCTGGTCCCTTCGATGGCGGTGACCGCCATGGGTCTGGGCTTCCTTCGGCCTGCCTCAGGGACCTGGGGATCACTCCCGCCCGCGGTGGTCGCGGCGGGCTTGCTGGTGATGCATCAGCCCGCGTGGCTCATCGATCTGTCGATGGTGCTGCTTCTCGCGATCGGTTGCGTCGCGTGTCTTCGCTTCGGCCAGTCGGCGGAGAAGGCCTGTGGTGGCAAGGATCCCGGTCAGGTGGTCGCGGATGAAGTCGCCGGCCAGGCGATCGTCCTGTTGGCCCTTCCCTGGGCGAGCGTGGCATCCTGGGGCGCGGGCGGTCTGACGCCTCCGATCGGGATGTCGCCGCTGCTGTTCGATCTCGGACTCACCGCCGTCGCCTTCCTGCTCTTCCGGGTGTTCGACGTCCTGAAGCCTCCGCCGGCCAACGGTCTGCAGAAGCTCGGCGGGGGGCTGGGAATCCTCGTCGACGATCTCATTGCGGGTGCGATGGCGGCGGTGCTGCTGCAGGTCGTGATCCGAGTCCTCTTCTGAGCGAGCTCAGCGTTCGGTGACGGTCGCGACCTCGGCTTCCTCGGGAACCGGACGGTCGCCTTCCGGGCCGTGCCATGGCTCCCGGGCCGCGATCACGCGACGAGACGAATCGACCATCACGAGGGCGGGAAGTTCCGTGATCCTCCAGATGGTGGCGAGCGCGTCGGGCTGGATCCAGGTCTCATCGCCGGAGCGGGTTTCGCCCACTCGAACCACGCGAAGCTCGACCGCGAGATCGGCCACCGCATGCTCGAGTCGATGGGCTGATTCCTCGTCTCCATGCTCGGCGAAGAGGATCGCGATCGGCCCATCGGCCGCGAAGACGTCCCGTGGGGCATCGGACCGCTCGCGAACCGGGGTGTCGACCGCGAAGCGGCCGGTGAGGGATTCCGTCGGATGCCAGGGGACCCTGGGGTCCAGGCGGTCCGGGCGTGGAAGCGTCATCACCCGAGTCCAGTCCGTCGGAGGTGAGGGATCGAAGCGTTGTGGATCATGCTCGTGAAACGAGCCCAGGGACCAGTCGTGATATTCGAACTCCGCGGTTTCGCCGGAAGACAGGGGCGTGACCACCGCGAGCGGGATCGGTGGGCCGTCGGCCGCGAAGGCGAAGTGGATCGGTCGACCGTCGTCGGTGGCGCCGTGGCCGGTGAGCACCCGCGCCAGGCACGGGCCGATGTCGACTCGTCGCTCCGCGCCGGAGATCAGGGGGATCGTCGCCGGCTCGGCGAACATCAGGTCGAGCAGGTGCATGGTCGCGGGACCGAGGCGAGCGTCCATGCCCGGTGAGGCCAGTCGGGCGAACAACCATTCCGACGATGAAGGGCGATCATCGCCCGGGACGTGTTCGAGGCGTTCGAACAGACGGCGACCGGGGAGACCGATCGACAGGCTTCGGCCGTCGTACACCAATCGAACGACCTCGTCGCCGCCCCAGCGTTCGACGATCATTCGGGCACCGGATTGCTCGTCACGTTCGAAGACGATCCGGCCGTGGCTCTGCGGTCCGATCCGTCGGCCGGTCCGGTCGCGGACAAGGCTCGTGGTGCGGACTTCGAATCGCTCGAGGTCGCGGAGGGCCGTCCGAGCGGCGTGGTGCACGGAGGACTCCCCGGGTTCCACGGTCACGGTCTCTTCTCCAACGGCATCGGTGGTCGCGGTGATCAGCACGATCGAGGCGAGAAAAGCGAGATGGGAAGGTCTGGATCGCATGGCGTGGGTCTCCCGAAAGTCGGCGAAGTCGTCCTGAAGCATCGGTCTCCCGGATCACCGACTTGGACCCGACCGAGGCTTCCCCTCGATTTTCAATCGATTGGATGAATTCGCGGACTTTCGAGCCCCTCCTCACGGTCGGGATTCGGGGTTCATCCCGGTCTTCCGCCGGCGTGGGTCTTCCCACCGATTCAGGGCCAGCCGGCCGATGGTCGGGCCTCGACTCCGGGCTTACAGTTTCAGGCATGACCTTCATCATCGTTTCATCGATCGTCTCGCTGCTGGCCATCTCCCTGATCCTGGCAGGGATCCTCCAGCTCGCCAGCCGCGTGGTGAACGGGCAGGCCATCGCCTATCGCGACGCGTTCACCGCCACCTTCGGGGTGCTGCTGGTCTCGAATCTGCTGAAGATGTTTCTCTTGACTCCGCTCGGATTCGACGAATGGTGGGTCCTGGCGCCGGTCAATTTGCTGCTGTGGTGGATCGCCCTCGCGTGCTGGGTTGGTCTGACCGTCGGCAAGGCGGCGCTCAACGCGGTGGTGTTCAATGTGGCGATCATCCTGATCATGCTGGCGTTCTCGCAGGTGACCGCCGGGTTCGCGGCCATCGCCGGCTGATCGTGATTCAGAGGACGCGTTCGGCCCGGGGATACGAACCTCGGATCTGCAGGCTGACGCAGTGGGAACGCGCCGATTCGATCGCTTCGGAGACCGCAGGGTCGGACCGATGTCCCTCGAGGTCGACGAAGAACGTGTAACTCCAGTTGTCCAGGCGCGAGGGGCGTTTGTCGATGTGGGCCAGGTTCACGCCGGCGTTTCGGAAGTCGGTGAGCACGTCGACCAGGGCTCCCGGTCGGTGATCCGTCTGGAATTGCACGGTGGTGCGATCCTTGCCGGTCGGACCGGGTTCCTGCTGACCGATCACCAGGAACCGGGTGATGTTCTCGCTGCGATCCTGAATGCGATCGAAGATCACCTTGACCCCGTGGATCTCGCCTCCGAGGCGGCAGCCGATGGCGGCGGTGCGGGCCGCTCCCGCGGCCCGCTGCACCGCGGCGGACGTGCTGGTGGTCTCGATGATCTCGACGTTGGGGAGATTGGTTCGGAGGAACTTCCGGCATTGGGCGAGCGCTTCGGGCTTGCTCGCCACCGCTCGGATCTCCTCCGGAGCGCAATTGGCCATCATGGCCTGGTCGATCGCGACCAGGGTCTCGGCGCAGACCGGGGCTTCGAATTCGGCCAGCGCGTCGAGGGTTTCGGTGATCGAGCCGCCGATGGAGTTCTCGTAGGGGACCAGCCCGTAGTCGGCACGGCCGTTGATCACATCCTCGACCACCGCTTCGATCGCCGGAACCGGGACCAGATCGGTGCTGGATCCGAAGTGCCGCAGGGAGGCGAGGTGGCTGAACGATCCCGCCGGACCGAGGTAGCCGATTCGGAGGGGGCGTTCCAGTCGGAAGGACCCCGACATCAGTTCCCGCCAGATTCCTTCCAGCGTGCGGTCGGGCAGGGGCCCGTTATTGCTGGAAAGGACCCGGGCCAGGACCGAGGATTCTCGATCCGGGGCGTAGATCGGGGTTCCGTCGGTCTGCTTGGCCCGCCCGACGTCGACCACGACCTGTGCTCGTTGATTCAGAAGGTCGACGATTTGCCGGTCCAGTCCGTCGATCAGGGAGCGAAGTTCGGACAGGGGCGGGACCCCTTCAGGGCCCTTGGGGGTGTCGTCATCATGGTCTGGCATCTGAAAGGCTCCCGAAGATCGATCCCGGAGGTGGATGGCACCGATATCGTCAGGGTCGACCATCGATGTCCACCCGGACTCCCCGGACCCTTCGGAATCGTCGGGTGATCGCACCCTCGGTCTCTCACATGGCACACTCGATTCTCACCATTCTGCTGGACGTCGAGACCGGGTCCTCGGACCCCGGCCAGGCCGCGCTGTCCGGTGACTGGAGCGCGATCGATCCCGTGGGCCTCGTCCTCGTGGCACTCACCGGGATCGGGCTGCTGCTGGTCGGGGGTCGACTTCTCCGGCCGGCCGTGGTTCTCGCGGCGGCATCGCTGGGCGCCGTCCTGGGACTCCGGCTGGCCGCCGGGACGCGAGAGGAGACCTTGCCGGACTGGTTGTTGGGACTGGGGGTTCCGTCTCTGGCCTGGGTCGCCGGCCTTCCGTTGCTCGCCGGCCTCGTCTCGATCTTCATCGCGAGATTCGTCCTCGCCGCCATGTTGGGTGGGGCGACGGCCACCGTCGTTCTCGTCCTCGGACTGGCGATCGCCGGCCGGGGGGCGCCCGAGTCCGCCGCCGTCGTCCGGGTCTCCCTGCTCGAATTCGTTCAGAGCGGCGGAGATGGCTTTGACGACGAGGCCGCAGGCCCGAGTGGCGGGGCGACCTCCGAGGTCGTCACCCAGGCGGCCGTGGACGCCGTGTCCAGATCCGTGTCGGACCGGATCGAAGCGTCGGCCGTCGGCGTGATCGGTGATCTGTCCGCGATGTCGCCGGCGATACCCGGGTGGATCCGGAGTTGGTGGAGGACGTCGACCGAAGAGGTTCCGCAAGCCACCGTCGATCTCGTGGTCGCGGTGGCATCGGTCTCGGCGATCTGTGCCTTGCTGCTGGGGCTTCTACTGCCGGACCGGGTCGCCATCGTCGCGACCTCGATCGCGGGGGCCTGGCTCCTGAGCACGGCGATCGCGGCGGCCTGGTCTCGTTTCGGGTCCGGTTCGCCGCCGCCTCCGTTTCCGTGGCTGCTGGGCGGGGGGGTGCTCGCCGGGTTCGGGATCCTGATTCAGCATCGATGGACCCCTCGAACCTCCAAAATCCCGGTTCGGACCGACTCCTGAGGGGTTGAATCGCCGTTCAGCGTCGATGAACGAGGCTTCAAACTGGCCGATTCGACCACCGTCGGCCGATAGACCCCAAATCCAAGTTTCATCGTGACCGATCAGACGCGCCGGATCGGCGCTTTTTGAGTCCACTCGGATGCCCACTCCCATGTCCACTCTTCTGATGGCGGCCGACATCCCGACCTTCTCCTCGACCTGGGAGACCCTCATCTCCTCGCTCGATCTGGCTCGACGCCCGAAGGAGATCCTGGAACACCTCTCCGCCTTGCCGGTGGTCGCGGCTGCGATCCTGACCGTCGTCGGTGCCGCCTGCATCATGCAGGGCTACCGATGGCACAAGGCCATCGTGGTGGTGCTGGCCCTCATGCTGGGGTTCGGCGTGGGCCGGATGATCAGTGCGGAAGTGGGGCGATCGACCGTGGTCGCGGTGGCTCTGGGGATCCTGCTGGCGGCGATCGCGTCGCCTCTGCTTCGATACACCGTGGCCTTGTTCGCCGGAATCGCGGGCGCGGGGATCGGGGCGACCTTGTGGACGTTTCTCAATCCCGATCAGGCGTCGTTGGCCTGGGCCGGCGGGGGCATGGGTTTCATCGCCCTCGCCCTTCTGAGTTTCATGTTCTTCCGCATGGTCGTGATCCTGTTCACCAGTGTCGGAGGCGGGGCGATGCTCGTCATGGGCGGCGTGGCGCTGCTTCTGCACTCCGACTACGCCTCCGGTCTGGTCCGGGAGCAGGTCCTGCTTCACCCCGGCGTCCTTCCGCTCCTCGTCCTCACCGCCGCGGTGGTGGGTTTCGTGCATCAGCAGCGTGCGGGGGGTGGACATTCCGCGGGCGAGTCGGAAGAGGAATAGGTCGCTTTCCCGCGGTCCGACGGGGCTGAACTCGTAGACTGCGGACATGCCGCGTCGATCAACCGTCATCGTCACGGTCCTCTCTCTTCTCACGGTCGCACCCGGAGCAGCGATGACCACCTGGGAACCCCCCGTGCCGGGCGAAGCGCCCGGCGATGGGAATCGACTCCAGTTCGAGTCGAGCCCCTATCTTCTCCAGCATGCCTACAACCCCGTCGACTGGTGGCCATGGTCGCCCGAGGCGATCGCCGAGGCCCGGCGCCGGGACGTGCCGATCTTCATTTCGATCGGCTACTCGACCTGCTACTGGTGCCACGTCATGGAACGCGAGAGTTTCGAGGACGCGGCGATCGGCGAGATCCTCAATCGAGACTTCGTCGCGATCAAGGTCGATCGCGAGCAGCGTCCCGACGTCGACGACATCTACATGACGGCCTGTCAGGTCTACACGCGGATGACCGAAGGTCGGGCGTCCGGTGGATGGCCGTTGAACGCCTTCCTCGACCCCGACACGCTCGCCCCCTTCGTGGTCGGCACCTACTACCCGCCGGAAGCGATGCCGGGGCGTCCGTCCTTCACGGATCTGCTGGGCAGCATCGCGCGGGCCTGGCGGGAACAGCGGCCGGAGATCGAAGCCCAGGGCGAACGGATCGCGTCGGTGGTGCGGTCCGAACTCGAGGCGGGGACGGGACGACAGGACCTGCCCGAGGATCTGGGCGATGCGGCGGTTTCGGCTCTTCTTCGATATCACGACGCGACGGAGGGTGGATTCGGCGGAGCACCGAAGTTCCCCCAGCCGGTCTTCCTCGAGATCCTCTTCGAGCTCGGCTACGACCGTCCGGAGGTCCAGGCCGCGATCCGTCGGACCCTCGATCGCATGGCGGCCGGTGGCATCCACGATCATGTCGCCGGTGGCTTCCACCGATACGCGGTCGACGGCACCTGGACCGTCCCGCACTTCGAGAAGATGCTTTACGACAACGGGCAGCTGGCGTCGATCTACGCGGAAAGCGTGGCTCGCACCGCGGACGAGGATCATGCCCGAGTCCTGCGGGGCATTCTCGACTACGTGATGCGGGAGATGACCGAGCCCGACGGCGCCTTTCGGTCCGCCCAGGATGCGGAGGTCGACACCCGCGAGGGCGGCACGCACATCTGGCGTCCGGCGGAAATCACCGAAGCGCTCGAAGCCGCGGGGCTCGCGGAGGAGGTGGCGTTCGCCCTCGAGGTGTACGGTCTCGATCGCGGACCGAACTTCCGTGATCCTCATCACCCCGGCGAGCCTCCGGCGAACGTCCTTCGGCTGGAGGATCGTCCCGAAGTGATCGCGGCGGGACTGGAGCTGGAACCGGAGGTCTTCCTCCGACGACTGCGAGCGGTGAACGAGGTCCTGCTGGCGGCCCGAGACCAGCGACCGCAGCCGGCGCTCGACGACAAGGTCCTGGCTTCCTGGAACGGCTTGATGATCAGTGGCTTCGCGGATGCGGGGCGGGTGCTCGACGAGCCTCGGTATCTGGAAGCCGCCGGCCGGGCCGCGGACGCGGCGTTGGCACGACTCGGTGGGATCGAGGATCTCCGTCGAACGGCGCGGGGCGAGGTGCGGGGCGGCCCCGCCTTCCTCGACGATCACGCGATGCTCGCCGACGGCCTGCTGGCGATTCATGCGGCGACCGGTGACCAACGCCGGCTCGAACAGGCTCGGACCATCGTCGCCGCGGCCCGCACGCATTTCCGGGATGCCGACCGAGGACTGTGGTTCGATACCCGGCCCGATCAGGCGGATCTCCTGGTTCGGGCGTGCAACATCAACGACGGCGCCACGCCCAGCGGAGCGGGCACCATGATGCTGGTGCTGGCGAAACTCGCGGAGCGGACCGGGGATTCCTCCCATCTCGACGATCTCGAAGCGTTTCTCGCGGCGACCAGCGTCTCGCTGGCGGAGAACCCGGTCGGTCCGATTCGGGCGGTGCTCGCCCGGCGAAGGCTGGCGGGGCTCGATCCCGAACGCTCCGCCGGCCTCGCCCGGCTGGGGTCCGACTCGAAGGGCGACTCGACGGTGGCCGCGGATCAGGACGGCGTCCGAATCGAACTGCTGGTCGATTCCGTCGAGCAGGGACGATGTCGGCTTCGGCTTTCGTTGCCCGAGGGCTGGCACGTGAACGCGAACGACCCGGGGGACAGCAAGGTCGCGGCGGACATGATCGGGCTGACCCTGGACGTGGTCTCCGGTGGTTCGGTCGAGGTCGACTGGCCGGCGGGAGATCCGTGGAAGGACGGCATGCTGGTGCACTTCGGTTCGATCGACATTCCCATCCGGGTCGTCCGGGATTCACCGGAAGAGACCGTCGTGGTGCGGATCGGCTGGCAGGCCTGCGATGAACGCGTCTGCTTCCAGCCTCGTCGGCTGGAGATCGCGATCGAGCCGGAGGCGGGGTCGTGAAAACGGGTTCCCGCATCGCCCTCATCACCACCGGGGGCACGATCGAAAAGACCTACGACGAACTCGGAGGGGTGCTCACCAATCGAGTCAGCAACCTCGACGTGATGCTCGCCCAGCTGGAGCTCGGGGGCATCGAGTTGTCGAGGGTCGGACTGATGAACAAGGACAGTCTCGACCTGACGGAGGCCGACCTCGAACTCATCATCGCCACCGTCGCCCACTACGTTCGCGATCATGACGGGGTCGTGGTGGTTCACGGGACCGATCGACTGGCGGAGACGGGCCGACTGCTCGATCAGCGGCTTTCGGGTCTCCGGGTGCCGGTGGTCATGACCGGGGCGATGCGTCCGTACGAGCTGCGTCACACCGACGCGACCCAGAACCTCACCGAGGCGATGCTGGCGGTGCAGGTGCTCGAGGCGGGCGTCTGGTGCGTGATGCACAATCGGGCCCTGCGGTTCCCGGAAGTGGTCAAGGATCGATCTCGAATGACCTTCGTGACCGAGGCGGAGCTCACGGAGTCCCGTTGAGCCGCCGTCCTGGTCGTTCACTCGGCGGGTGATTCGAGCGGGAAACGGAACTTCACGCCCTGGAGGAGGCCGACCCGCGAACGGCGGCTCATCCGCGCCGGGCGAGGGACGGCGATATAGTCGCGGTCCACCTCCTGGAGAGTCGAAACGATGTCCACCTATCTGACAGCACCGTTACCCACCAAGAAGATGCCGGGGGGCATCCCCTACATCATCGGCAACGAGGCCGCGGAGCGATTCAGCTTCTACGGGATGAAGGGAATCCTGGTCGTCTTCATGACGACCTATCTCTTCATGATGCCCGGGGCGGTCGGGACCGAGGCGATGTCCGACACGGACGCGATCGCCAACTACCACCTGTTCACCACGGCGGTCTACTTCACCCCGATCTTCGGAGCCTTGCTGAGCGACATCCTGCTCGGCAAGTACCTGACGATCATGATCCTGAGCATCGTCTACTGCATCGGGCACGGCGCCCTGGCCCTGATGGGACTGGGCGAAGGAATCGATCCCGGGTGGATGCTCTTCCTCGGGCTGGGACTGATCGCGTTCGGATCCGGTGGCATCAAGCCCTGCGTCTCCGCGCACGTGGGTGACCAGTTCGGCGAATCCAACGGCCACCTGCTCAGCAAGATATTCGGTTGGTTCTACTTCTCGATCAATGTCGGGGCGTTCCTTTCGACCCTGCTCCCCCCCTGGTTCCTCGAGTGGTACGGGCCCCACCTCGCGTTCGGGGTTCCGGGCGTGCTGATGTGCATCGCGACGTTCCTCTTCTGGTGTGGCCGGCACAAGTTCGTGCACGTGCCCGCCGGGGGCATGACCTGGTTCCGTGAGACGTTCAGCTGGGAGGGAGTCTGTGCGATTCTCAAACTCAGTGTGATCTACGTCTTCGTGGCGGTCTTCTGGGCGTTGTTCGATCAGACCGGATCCTCCTGGGTCCTGCAGGCCGAGGACCTCGACCGGCAATGGCTCGGGGTCACCTGGCTTTCATCGCAGATCCAGGCGGTGAATCCGATCATGATCCTGATCCTGATTCCGGTCTTCACCTTCATCGTCTACCCGGCGATCAACAAGGTGTTTCCGCTGACGCCGATTCGCAAGATCTCGATGGGGCTGTTCCTGATGGTCGTCGGATTCGCGATCGCCTCGATGGTGCAGGGCGCGATCGACGCCGGGGGTCGCCCCAGCATCGGCTGGCAGATCGCGGCCTATGCGATTCTCACGGCGTCGGAAGTCATGGTGTCGATCACCTGCCTGGAGTTCTCCTACACCCAGGCTCCACGTTCGATGAAGTCGGTGATCATGGCTCTCTTCCTGATCAGCGTCTCCCTTGGAAACCTTTTCACCGCGGGGGTCAACAGCGTCATCCTCGTCGAGTCGAGGGCCGAGGGAGTGAAGGATGTCGCGGCTCAGATCGCGATGCAGTCCGAGGCGGAGACGCCCGTCGATCCTGCAACCCTCGCTCGTGATGCGGGCCTGATCCATGAATCGATCCCCGGCGAGGGTTTCGCCCTCGCCGAGGCCGGCGTCGACGGCGTGCTCGGTTCCGAGGACGACATCAAGCTCGGCTTCGCCCCCGATGGAACGATGACCGGTTTCGTGCAGGGTGAAGCGATCGTGATCCGCGAGGCGGTCGACGCGATCGGTGACTTCTGGGAGCAGGAGGGTCGTCTTCCCAGCACCGCCGAGGGTGCCACGCTGGTCGAAGGGTTCACCGACGTCTGGGGCGGGCGGATCCGCTACGAGATCAAGAACAGTTCGACCTTCTACGTCACCAGCGACGGGCCGGATCAGCTCTGGCAGAGCCAGTACGACATCCGGGCCGAGGTCGACGTGAATTCCCGCACGCCGGTTCAGCAACGACTCGACATCCAGGCCGCCAATTCCGGTGACCTCCTCTCCTGGGCCCACCCGGAGACCACCTGGCTCGAGCGACGGAAAGCCGAAAAGGCGGGGGTGGACATCTCGCAGGACGCGGCGTCCGACGGGGGAGAGGCGACGACGATCGACGAGAATCCCGCGTTCGAGGGTTCGATCCGCTGGGACATCGGCGGCGCGAACATCCTTCCCGGTGCGAGTTACTTCTGGTTCTTCACCTACGTGATGCTGGGGACCGCGGTGCTGTTCGTGCCGGTCGGTTTCTTCTATCAGACCCGGACCTACCTGCAGAAGGAAGAGGACCTGGATTCGCAGGCCGAGGGTTCGGCGGGCTGATCGAATGTCCTCTGAAGCAGGACGTCTGATCCGACTCCGGCGGCCGCCGGTTCTCAACGTGATTCCCGATCGATGGGTGCCGGAGGGCGTCGACCTTGACGAGGTCGACGCCCTCTGGCGCACTCTGGTCGAGTCGAATCCCCGCTACCACGACGGTGACATGTTCCACGTCCTGGGGGTGGTGCGAAACGGGCACGCGGGTGCCACCATTCATCTGGCGCCCTCGAGCTACCGGTTTCACGCGGTCCGGCGTCTCGGATTCGATACCGGGGTTCGTCCCCTCGGCGTCAAGGGACTCTTCGTGGCGAACGATCCGGTGGCCGGTGGCCCGGCGTTGGTGGCGGGTCGCCGGAGCGAATCGAGCGGTTCGTATCCGGGATGTTGGGAGTACCTGCCCGGTGGTGGGGTGGAACCTGATTCCGGTTCCGAAGAATGCCGGGTCGATCCCCTGGCGGTGATCCGCCGTGAACTTCGGGAGGAGGTCGGGACGTCGGGGACCGTGGATCCAATCGCCCTGGCGATCCTCGAGGACCGTACCGTCGGCACCTGGGAGATCGTCTACCGCGGAGCGCTCGAGTCGCCGCCTGCCGGTCCGCCGGAATGGGAGCACGACGAGATTCGTCTGGTGAGGCCGGAGACCCTGCCGACACCGATGAGCGATGCGGCGAGAATGCTCGCGGGCGTGGCCGGTGACGTTCTGCGGGCCGCCGGGGATTGACCCTGAATTCGAGTGGTCGCTCAGCGGTCCGCGGACGCGAGACGGCCATTCGGGCCATTCGCGGCATCGGGCCCGATCCATCGGGGCCGACCGAGTCGATTGGTGACCAGCTGGCTGACCGCATCCCGCATCTCGACCGTCACCGCGGCGTCCAGGGGACCGCCGATGGATCCCAGAATGGTCGCCGGGCTGAGGAGATCCTGGAATCCGTCGGAGGAGTCGACCAGGGCGACGCTGCTTCCAGTGATCCTGAGACCGAAGCCGGTCTCCCCCGGAGTCCCGGTCGGCCAGCCGAAGCCTCCGCCCCCGTAGATCCCGACCTGATCGCCCACCAGCACGATGTGACGGATGACGAGGTTGGTGGAATCCCGACTCACCGGAGTTCGGCCTGCCGTGGGTTTCCACATGTAGCGGACATCCACCACCTGGGCTTCCTCGAAGTCGCCGTCCTGCAGTCGCTTCAACGACACGGTGGAGAGCACGAGGGACACCCCCGAGGGTTCGTCGGCGTAGCCACCGTGTTCGAACCGCGCGTCCAGTCTGACCGGCCGGGCGGTGACCGAGGTGAGCGCGAGAGTCCCCTCGGGGCGATCGGGAGCGCATCCGATCCCGGACATGACGATGGTCAGGCCGAGCAGGAGCGAGCGAACCAGACCCCCACGGGTCGTCGGATCAGATTTCATCGAGGTTGGAGCCCCGCTCGGCGGTCGTGGTGGTCGGATCGCCGTCGGCCAGGGTGGTCGGAGAGGTGTCGGCCTGGCGGCCCGGCGCGATGGGCATGCCCAGTACGGTCGGGAGATCACGCTCGACGATCGATGAGAGTTCGGGGCGGGGGATCGATGGCAGCTGGGTGCCGTGACTGAATCCATTCACGGAGTAGATCGTTTCGATCGCCTTCGCCGGACTCTCGGTCGGCCAGCCGCTGGCGAAGAGCAACTTGTCGGTGACGCCCTTGGACGAGGCTCCAAGCAGGGCCTGGAACAGCTGCCAGGGTCGTTCGACCAGACCTGCGGTGTCCGCGAAGATCCGGGGATGCTTCTGCAGAAGAAGGAGCGTCTCCTCCACCCAGGGAGTTCCGATGCCTCCCAGCACGATCGAGAGCTCGGGGATCGATCGTGCGACCTCGTCCCAGTTGAGCGGCCGATCGAAGTCGAGGATCGAACCCGGGCACGGGGGTCCCGGACGACTCACGAAGATCGGCAGGCCGAGGTGCTGGCATCGTTCCCAGATCCGCATCGCGGCGGAATTGGTGGGGTGGAATCCCTGGTCCGAGGGGCAGACCGTGATGCCGACGAATCCCATGTCCATCGCACGGTCGAGTTCCTCGATCGCATCCGTCGACATCGGATCGATGCCGGCGACGCCGATCAACCGGCCCCGGCTTCGGCCGACGACTTCGGCCACCCATTCGTTGGCGATGCAGGCGTCCTGGCGGACGGATCGGTAGCCGAAGACCAGGGCCGCATCGATGGGGTCGAGGGCGGCTTCAAGCTGGTTGGGCTCGGCCGAATCCTGGATCCAACGGGCCGCCTGTCGCCGTCGGGCGATGTCGGCTGACTCTCGTCCGAGGTGGTCCACGGAGGGCCAGATTCGGGTCTGGGCGTCGATGATCATCAGGCAGGACTCTCGCAGGCCGCCCCCTCGATCCGCGGCGAAGCGGCTTCCGGAGGGCGTTGCACACATGGTACCGCGACCGGGGGTCCACATCGAGCCCGAAGATCGACTTGAAGACCTGTTCGGGGTCCTATACTCGCCCCATGACACCTGCCCCGAGCGATCCATCCACGCCATCCAATGAGGCCTGGAGCCGTCAGGAACTCGATCAGAACCCGCACCGCTCGTCCGAGAAGGCGGGGAAGGTTCGGGCGATGTTTGCATCGATTTCCGGAAGTTACGATCTCAACAATCGCTTGCACTCCTTCGGTCGTGACCAGGCGTGGAGGCGCCGAGCGGTGGAATTGGCGGGAGTCGGTCCGAATGATCGGGTCCTCGACATGGCCTGCGGAACCGGCGATCTGACCGAGGCGTTCGCGGCCGCCGGCGCGTCCCGGGTGGTTGGAGGAGACTTCACCCCCGAAATGCTCGACCAGGCGAGGCGGAAGGCGGAGCGACTTCCCGCCGAACGCCGTCCGACCTACGAACATGCGGACGCGATGCAACTCGACTACGAGGATGCGAGCTTCGACGTGATCAGCATCGCCTTCGGCATCCGAAACGTGAGTGATCCCGCGGCCGCCATTCGAGAGTTCGCCCGGGTGCTGAGGCCGGGGGGGCGGTTGGTGATCCTCGAGTTCGCCGAGCCATCCTTCGCCCCGATTCGCTGGGCGAACCAGTTGTACACCGGACGAATCATGCCCTGGACCGCCTCGCTGGTGGCCCGCGACGGATCGGGGGCCTACCGGTATCTGCCCCGGTCGATCGAGACGTTCCTCTCTCCGCGTCAGCTCGCCGAACGGATCGAGGATGCGGGGCTTCGGGTGAAACGCCAGGTGAGCATGACCTTCGGTGTCTGCGTCGCGACCCAGGCGGTGCGGGAGGTCTGAGAGGTCCGGTCATCCGATCTGCGCGGTTCGTGCGCGGGGTGGATTCCTCCGTTCGGCTCGTGATCGAAGGGGAGTGAACGGATTCTCTCGTGGAGGGGTTCTCTTGGTGCCCCCCTGCGACGGATGATCCGTCGATCACGCCCCTCACGAGGAAAACGGTGGAGGATCCCGCCCGGACCGAATCTTGCAAGGAACCGAACATGAACCACGACACGGATGTCGAACGTCTGATTGAAACCTGTCTCCACGGTGATCGTGCCGAAGTCAGGACCTGCGTCACCCATCTGCTTTCAGGTCATCCGCCCGACCTGCTCCTGACCGGCGTGGTGTTGCCGGCGATCGACCGAATCGAACGAATGGATCGGGATGATCGCGTCAGTGCCGCGGCCCTCGCGGTCCTGAACGGTTCCATGCGACTGGCCGCCAATCGCATCGTGGGAGCACTGCAAGCCCTTCCGATCCGCGATGATCGAACGACCGGTACGTTGAGCGTCGCGCTCTATTGCGGCCAGAGCGCCCGGGAATCGATGCAGGGTGAGATCATGGCCGCGATCCTCGAACATGACGGTCATCGCGTCCGTTTCGGCGGAGGTGGCGTGCCGGCGGACGAGATTCTCTCGGAAGTCGGACGGGGCCATCCGGACCTGCTTCTGCTCTTCGCCTCCTCGGCCGGTGACGCCCCCGCGGTGCGGGAGGTGATCGACACCATTCGCAGCATCGGTGGGCGTCCGGACATGCAGATCGTGCTCGGCGGCGGGGTCTTCTCCCGGGCCCCCGGGCTCGCCGAAGAGATCGGGGCCGATCTCTGGACCGACGACCCCGAAGCCCTGCGGCTGGCGATCGTGGAGGAAGCCGACCTCCGGGCGATTCCCGGGCAACGCACCGTGGGTCGGGGACGACGCATCTCCCGCGCTGCCTGATTCGTCGGACCGGCTTCCGACCCGAAATCATCCACTTTGCTGGCGGCATCGCCTCTTTCGAGTCCTTCGAAAGAGGCGATGCCGACATTTCGGTCCGCTCGCATAGACTCAGGTCATGGATCGGACCGAGGAACTGCATTTGATCCGACGGGCCAAGCGAGGCGATCGCGCCGCGCTGGCATCGCTGGTGAGCGGACACCGGCGGTCCCTGCATCATTTTCTGCTGCGCTTGACTCGACGTGAGGATCTCGCGGAAGACATCGCGCAGGACGCCTTCGTCCGAGTCCTTCGACATCTCGACCGCTTCGACGAACGGTTTCGTTTCAGCACCTGGCTGTTCACCATCGCTCGTCGGCTGTGGATCAACCACATCCAGAAGTTCAAGCCGATTTCTGATTCGGAGACCGTGGGCAACCGCGAAGCCGAAGCCGGATCCGAGGCCGCGATCGATCGGCGAGAACGTCGCGAACTCGCGGAAGCAGCGGTTTCTCGCGCTCTGGACGGTCTGAATCCGCGGCAACGGGAGATCGTCGAACTCTTCCATGGTCGCGGGCTTCCGATCGATGAGATCGCGAAGCGGCTTGAGATTCCGGTGGGGACCGTCAAGAGCCATCTTTTTCGAGGTCGTCGCCGAATGGGCGAACTCGTGGCGGACGAACCTCGGTTCGACGAACTCGCGACCGCGATGGATCTTCCCGTGACTTCGAAGGCCGTGGATTCGGTGGTTCGGACTCGATCTCTGCACTGGTCTGGAGAAGGCGTGTCGTCGGAGTCGTCGTCATGACCCGGGAGCCTGATGACCCGTTCGTCGACGGGGTGCTTGACCGACTCGATGATCTGGAACCGCCGCGGATCCTGGATCGGGACGCTCGCCGCGCGGTGATGCTGACTGGAATGGTGGCCGTGGTCATGGTCGCCCTGGTGCTGGTGGGTCTGACTGGTGGTCTGGCTGGTGGTCTGGCTGGCGGTCAGGAGGCGAGTTCTGGCGAGGAACCGATCTCCGCGTCCGGGCCATCCATCGACCCGGCGTCCGTCGGGGAGGCGCTCCGGCGTCTGAAGGTGGATCCCGCTCCGGGCTCGAAACCGTCGGGACTCGAACCTTCGGAACCGAACCCGGCAACCCCGGAGGGGATCGAGCGGTACCAGTCCGTGGACGCCTCCGCACCGGGGCGTCGCACCTGACACCCCTTGTCTTTCTCACATCCAAAGAGAAGGTTCGACCCCCTTGCCGAGCGACTCCACCACCTCCCGTCTTCATCGGTTGCTCGCGGCTCCCGGCCGCCGGGTGATCGCGTGGCTGGGGATCGGGTTGGCGGGATCCTTCGGAGCCTCGACCGACGCGACCCCCCCGAAACCCGAGCCACCGGTTCGACCCGTCTGGCTGGCGCCGGCGGAGTCTGAAGTGGTCATCGCGTGGGATGCCGACGGGGTGGGCGGCTCGGGCATCGGAGCCGGCGATCTTCGAGGCGTCTGGACCGATCTGCTGCTTGAAACCATCGACGAGGTCGTGCATCCGATTCGATCGGGGTGGGACCGGGCGGTTCCGGTGGTTTCCCGGCTGGTCCCGGAGCCCGGGTCTCGGATCCATGCGGTCGCCGACGGCGGTCGGACCTGGCTGCAGGCCGTGCGGTGGGAGGATCCGGTTCCGGTGGAGAAGGGACTTCGGGCGCTGGGTTCGAGGTTGATGGGTGGAGGACGATTTCGAGTGCCCGAGTCGGGCCTGGACATCCTGGTGGTGAAGCCCTGGCTGTTGATCGCCCCGAGGGACTGTCGTTGGCTGGAACCGACCGCGGATCGCCTGCGGGCTCCGCGCGGCGAATCCGTTCGTCCCTTCCGCACCGAGCGAGGCGACGGTCCGGCCCCCGGAGGAATCGACGTGGTTCTTCGGCATCCCGCTCCGGTGGGCGGGGTGACGTTGCTTTCCGTTCATCCCCGGGATGAATTCGCGGCCGACATCGATGTCCTGGGTGAATACGACGCGAGTCCGCTTCCGATCCGCTCCGCGGTTCGACTGAACACGGCCCCGATCTCACGGCTCGGCGGTCGAATGGCCTGGGTGATGCAGGAAGGTGGTGTCGGCCTCCTGGATCCGATGATCATTCGGCAGGCATCGAGCATTCCGGAGCTGGTACCCGACGCCTGGATCCGTCGTCGATTTGCCCCCCGGCGGCTGGTGGTCATCGATGGCGAGTCGGTGATGATGGGGAGCCTGGGCGCGATCGAGGTTCCGTCGGTCTGCATCGCGGTTCCGATGCGGGCGACGGAGGCGGCCGATCCCCGCCAGCTCGAAGGGGCGGTGGATGCCTGGTTGGAATCGGCGGGGGTCGCGGTCCGATCGACCTGGAACGCCGAGTCCTCATCCGAGTCCTCAGCCGTGTCCTCTGCCGGGGTCGAGATCTCGCGTGACGGTCGGTTGCGGCACCTCGAGCTGGGAAGCGGACTGCTCGAAGCGGTCGATGGACATCCGTCGGCCCTGGCCGCGAGCCTGAATTGGTCGGTCTGCCGTGGGGTGGATGATGATCGGGGCTGGCTGGTGGTGGGTTCCTCACCCCGCCTCGTCCGCCGGGTCTCCCGGGCCCTCGAACCGATCGAAGGCAACGATGACTCGCCGCGTTTCACCCGCGAACCCAGAGCGGCCTGGGGGGTGGCGAGTCCGTCCCGGATCGGTCTGCAGTTGTCCGAACTGGCCCTGCTTCGGGGCCGGGGTGCGGATGCGGTGGCGACCCGGGACGCCTCGATTCTTCAGCGGGCATCGGTCTGGCTGGAACGCTTCGACCGGGTGGAATGGTCCACCGACCGTCAGGATGAACGAACGGTGCAAGGACGAATTCGAATTCGTCTGAATCATTCCTCCGCCGATCCGGCCTGGAATCCAGTCTCGATTCCGAACCGTGAACCCTCGGGATCCGAATCGGGGAATCGGACCTCCTCGCCGTGACGGATCTCGGTCTCGGAAATTCGATCGATGCTCCGCGACTTCGCCTCGCCGCCTCCCGTTCTCCGTTGGCGGCGAAGATGGCGGATGGGATCGATCGAGCCGGAGTCGCGGGAGCGTCGATGCTGGTCGCGGTGAGTGGTGGACCCGACTCGACGGCGTTGTTGCTCCTCGCTCGTGCGCTGAGAGATCGGAGACGATCGTCGGGAGTCGGCTCGTTGGCGGTGGGACATGTCGATCACGGACTTCGGAGTGAGAGCACGTCGGAAGCCCGAATGGTCGAGGACCTTGCGGCCGCGATGGACACGCCGTTTCGATCGCATCGACTCGCCTGGCCACCGGGGACCGCGGTCTCCAGCGCGCAGGCTCGCGACGCTCGTTGGAAGGCCCTTCACGAAATGGCGAACAGGCACGGATCGACGGTGATCCTGGCCGGCCATCATGCGGACGACCAGGCCGAGACCGCGTTGCTCCGACTGGCGAGGGGGACCGGACTGGCGGGACTCGCCGGTATTCCAGAGACTCGACCGCTCGACGAAACGGTGACCATCGTCCGGCCGTTGCTCGAGGTGCGAAGAGCGGAGATCGAGACCTTCATCCTGGGCTGTGGGGTGCCGGTGGTCGATGATCCGTCGAATCGGCGTTCCGATCGAGCCCGAGGTCGGGTGCGCCACGAGGTGATGCCGGCGCTCGAGGCGATCCATCCGGGGGCCGCGGGTCGAATCGCCGCCACGGCCCGCGAAGCGATCGCCGCGCGACCCGACCGTCCACCCGCGGAATCGACGCCTCCGCCCAGCCTCGTGCGATGGGTGCGGTCGGGGATCAGGATCGGGGATCAGCGTTCGGTCGCGGGTCGGATGCGGATGATGGTGGCGTCGACTTCCGGCGTCGATCGGCGGCGAGTCGATGCGGTGGCCCGCAGCTTCTGGATGTCGATCGCGGCCGTGATCCTCGATCGGGACCGAGCACTTCGGACGTTCGAGATCTCCGGAGTCGGAACGCTCCGGGTTCACGCCGAAGTGATCGATTTTCATCCTTCTCCCGCTTCCCTCGATTCCTCGGGGTCCGTAGGCTGCGAGGATGACCACCCCTCCTGAGACCGTCGAATCACCGCTCTTTCTCGCCGTCGGACACTGTGGGCCGGATTCGTGGATGCTGCGAACCGCGGTTCAACGAGTGGTGGAGGGGGCTGAGGTGGAAACGATCGCCGAGGAGGACGACCTGCATGCCCGGCTGGCATCCGCGGATCGTCGTCCGACGGTGCTGATGGTCAACCGAAGTCTCGATGGTCTGTTTGACGCCGTGGATGGAATCGAATTGATCCGGGCGGTTCACGGCCCGGACGTCCGTCACGTGTCGATGCTGGTGTCGAACCTGGACGATGCTCAGGCTCGCGCGGAGGCGGCCGGAGCGATCAAGGGTTTCGGAAAGACCGACCTCAACGCGGTGGGAACGGGCGACGCCCTGCGGGCCGCGGTCGAGGCGGCGCGGGCCGGTCTGGCCGACTGAGGAGTACCGGGGCGACCCCACTCGAACCGGCCATCGAACTTGCCATCGAACTGGCCATCGAACTGGCCATCGAACTGGCGATCAGCCGGCTTTGCTCTCTTCGAGTTCCTGACGATAGAACGCTTCGGCCTGGGTGACCGCGTCGGAGATGCATCGGTCGTAATCGTCGGTGGAGACACAGGTCACCACGCCATCCACCACCTCGATCACCACCGGTGATTCCACCAGCCAGACCGGGCCTTCCGGGAGGGTGAGTTTGACGCAGTCCGCGCAATAGACGTCGTCCGGGAGGTCGCTCTCCGCCATCGTCACACCTTCCGCCGGTGGGACGCGGATCGCGATCACTCTCGCCGGCAGGCGTTTGCCGAAGTGGCCATCGAAGAGGTCGTGGCAGGAATCGCAGTTGGGTCGGTAGAACGAGATGAGGGTCGGCTGGTCCGCCGCGAGGGCTCGGACCGCGGGGAGGTGGTCGTTCAGCGGCGTGTCCTCGATCCGTTGACCGATCCACTGCCTGGAGTCGAGTTCGTTCACCGCGAACCGACCATCGCTTCCTCGGGCGGACGATTGATTCCGAAATCCATCCGGCATCGCCACGCTGAGGTTCGCCGCGACCGCGGCTCCCATCACCACCGAAATCACCACTCCGGAACCCGCGATCATCGGGTGACGGAGTTTTCGTTCGTCGGGCTTTCCCCGGAGAAGTCCGATGAACGCGATCACTCCCACGAGGAGCTGCAGCGCCGGCCGAAGGAACCCCACCGAAGCGTCATCGCCGAGTGAGAGCAGGGCCGATCCGTCCGCGATGCCGCTGAAGGCGAGGGCTCCCGCGGCGAGGATCGCGGGGATGCGTCCTCGTCGACCGAGGACCAGCAGCACGCCCGCCAGCGCGACGCACGCACCAGTGGTCAGTCGGGCCGCGAGTTCTGGTTCCAGGCCGGTCCTGGCCGCGACGCCGATGATCCACAGTGGAACGGCGTCGCCACCGACGGTGGCGATCGCGATCGCGGACGCCACGAAGGCGGCGGCGAGTGCCAGACGAATGGGAGCGGTGATGTTCATCGGTTCACTTGGAGTTGGAGGAGAGACAGGCTTCGACCTGCTCGGGTTGATCTGGGTCGCTGGCGAAGCCGGTGACCACTCCATCCTTGATCGCGAAGAGCGCCGGAGTGCTGATCACGTACTGCGGCCCGAGGGGAAGCGATCGTCGTTCGACCAGGGTCGAAGGGAAGGGGATGGCGTTGGCCGGATCGGCATCCGGAACCGCCACCGCGATGGTCGGAGCCGGAACGGACTCCGTGAACCACTCTTCGAGCATGTGATGGCAGTGTTCGCAGTCCTCGCGGTAGAACATCAGGAACGCCGGCCCCTCATCCAGAGCGGTCGGGATGGGTCTCTGGATGAGTCGAGCAAGGTCCTGCGACGCGATCGGCTGTCCGACCCATTCCTCGAACTCCGTGAAGTAGAACGGCTCGACGGTTTCCGGCATCGGACCCCACGGGTCTCCCGTGGTGGCGGTGGCGTCCGGAGGGGTGCCGTTGGAGGCGTCTTCGCCCCCCGTCGGAGGTTCGCACCCCGTCAGGCAGAGAAGGACCGGAGAGAGGGCGAGAATGACTGAACCTTGGATTCCGCGACGCATCGTTGTTCGGCTCCACTGAGGCGATCGGTGAGTTTCCGGGGCGGAATCACGTTTCGGCGTGAACCCCGGTCCGGATTCTTCTATCGGCCCGCCTCGATGGTGTCCGCCACCAGGTCCAGATCTTCGGGATCCTCACAGACCGCGAGAACCATCCCTCCATCGATGGTGAGGAGGACGGGGGTGGTCAGGACGTATTGCGGTCCGGACGGCAGTTCGTGCAGGAGGCAGGCCTCGCACGGCATCGAAAGGGCGTCGGCGGGGTCGGAATCGGGAATTTCGACCGCGATCACCGGCGTCCCCAGCGGTCCGCTGAAGAAGTCCTCGAGCAGGGTGTGGCAATGCTCGCAGTCCGCCCGGTGGAAGACAAGATGAAATCGGGCCTGGTCGATCCAATCCGGAAGCGGACGAGAGATCAGTCTCGCCAGGGGTTGGGAGGAGAGTGGCTGCCCCACCCAATCGGAGAATTCCGTGAAGTAGAACGGCTCGAGATCGGTGGGCGGGTCGCCCCAGCCGGTGGCCACGGGGGCGGAATCCTCGTCCGATGTCGAGCCGGGGGTCGCCGCTTCACCGGCCATCGGAACCAGGGCGGGAGCAGGGGTGAGCGTGATCACCGGGGTCGGCCGTCCGAAACCGATACCCGCACCGATCGCGCCGGCGGCGAGCACCATGCCCGCTCGCAACGGCACTCCGGGTTCGTGGATCGGTCGAATGAAGATCACGCCGAGCAGCAGGATGCCGTCCAGAAGGAACATGCCGATCGGCGGCGGGCTCGCGGAGCCGAAGCACCCGCAACTGCCACTCCAGATCGCGGAGATGCCGTCGCGCTGGGCCGACTTGGCCATGGTCGCGACCAGCACCGCGAGGAACACCGCGAGAATGAAGCTCGCGACGAACCGGGCCAGCCGCGGCGAAGCGAGCATGATCAGAGCCGCCGCGATTTCCGTCGCCACGAAGAATCGCAGCCATATGGCGAGCCACCATCCGAGGTTCGAAACCCCGAAGAGGCTGGCGCTTTCCTTCACCAGATCCAGAATCGGCTCGGGCAGCAGCGCCGGGTTGAAGGTCCAGAGCTTGACCGATGCCCCGGCCACGACCCAGAGCGGGATCACGATCCGGACCAGGATGGTCCCGATCAGGTGGCCCTTGGGCGGCAGGCCGAGTGGAGCTTCGGGGGCGGAGGTCTGGGTGCTGGTGGTGTTCATTGATTCGGCGTCCCGGGGGCGGGTTCGAACTGTTCGCAGCAGGCGTGCATCAGGAACTGGTGGACCTCCTGGATCGCGGCTGAATCGGGACCCGGCACGATCATCGAGGCGTCGCAGCGTTCACGTGCGGTGCCGCCATCCCCGCCGAGGAAACCGACGCGGGTCGCGCCGCGGGCGATCGCGACCTCGAGGGCGGCGCGGATGTTCTCGCTTCGACCCGAGGTCGTGAAGACGACCAGACAGTCGTCCGGTCCGAGCAGCGACTCGCACTGTCGACTGAATACCGCGTCGAATCCGAAGTCGTTGGCGATGCAGGTGAGGGCGGTGGGATCCGCGTTCAGGCAGATGGAGGCGATGCCCGGTCGATCGGTGCGATATCGCCCCACCAGTTCCTCGGAGAAGTGGAGTGCTTCCGCGGCGCTGCCACCATTGCCGCAGGTCAGGATCCGTCCGCCGGATCGGACCGAGCGGCCGATGGCGTCGATGACCGCGATCGCGTCTTCCGACGCGGCATCGAATGCGGCGAGGGCTTCATCGAGCCGGCGGCGGCGGTCCGCCAGGAGGCGGGGGAGATCGGTCTGATGACCCATCGTCTCGGGTTGGGATCCGGGGGAGGTGTGCATCATGTGGATGGTAGGGGGTGGTCGGAATCGGGGTCGATCGGCAGGCGGTCTGAATCCCGGTCACACTGCCTCCGGATCCCGTCGGCGTCGAACTCGGGATCAGGGCCGCTGGTGCCCGACTTCGTCGCTCAGGATCGATCAACCATGGCCGGCAGCACGCATCACGCCCGGACGGGCTCCAACCGTACCTTTCGTCACGAGAGTCGGATCTCCGCCCCGGTCGCCGAACTGGCGGACTGGCACTTCCGGCAAGGGGCCCTCGATCGTCTGCTGCCCCCGTGGCAGGACGTCCGGGTCATCGAGGATGCGGGGCCGATGCGGGTGGGGGCGGAGACGGTTCTATCCGTCCCCCTCGGTCCGATCCGGAAGGCCTGGCGAGCCAGAATCGACGAGGCGGTTCGGGGAGAACATTTCGTCGATGTCCAGGTCTCGGGTCCGTTCGGTGCCTGGCGGCATGAGCATCGATTCGAAGCGGACGTCGATGGAGATGTCGGGGCCAGTCGTCTGATCGATTCGATCCAGTATCGGATGCCGCTCGCCCCGTTCGGAAACGTCGGGGCGGGATTCGCGAGGAAGGACCTGGAAAAACTCTTCGGCTGGCGTCATTGGAGGACCTCCAACGATCTTCGCCGTCACCTCGAGGAAGGCCCCGGCCGACCGCTTCTGGTGGTGGTGACGGGCGCCAGCGGATTGATCGGTCGGCAACTCGTCGCGTTCCTGAGGACCGGCGGCCACGAGGTTCGAACGCTCGTCCGGCGCGAGCCGGCCCGCGACGCCGGCGAATACCGCTGGAATCCGGAGGCCGGATCGATCGACGCATCGGTCTTCGACGGCGCAGACGCGGTGGTGCATCTGGCGGGGGCCGGCATCGCCGACGAACGATGGACCGATGAGCGGATGCGGGTGCTTCGGGAATCGCGGACCAAGGGAACCACGCTGCTCGCCGAAACCCTCGCCGGTCTTGACCGACCGCCGGCGGTCCTGGTCTCCGCCAGCGCGGTGGGGATCTACGGAGATCGGCCCGAGGTCGTGGATGATTCCTCCAGCCTCGGCGAGGGATGGCTGGCCCAGGTCGCCATCGACTGGGAGGCGGCGGCCGAGCCCGCCCGAGCCGCGGGCATCCGGGTGGTTCATCCCCGGATCGGCATCGTCCTCACGCCCAAGGGAGGAGCGCTGGGAAAGATGTTGCTGCCGTTCCGACTGGGAGCCGGTGGGCGACTGGGCACCGGACGGCAGGGCATGAGTTGGATCGGGATGGATGATCTCCTGGGAATTCTCCATCGCACGATCGTGGATGAATCGTTGGAGGGTCCGATCAACGCGACCGCACCCGAGCCGGTGACTCAGATCGACTTCGCCCGCACTCTGGGTCGGGTGCTTCGGCGTCCGGCGGTCGCCCCGCTTCCCGCCTTCGTCGCCCGGGCGCTGTTCGGCCGGATGGCGGAACCGCTGTTGCTCGAGGGTGTTCTCGCGGAGCCCTCGACCCTCGAGGCGAAGGGATTTCGTTTCGAGACGCCGCAGCTTGAAGGCTGCCTTCGGATGCTGCTTCACGGCGTGACGCCGCCGGATTGACTCAGCGTCGCCTGGCCCGCCACCACGGTCGGAACGCCGGCCAGGCCGCCACGGCCGGGAGCAGGAGACCCGAGGCGATAACCAGGCCGCCGCCGCCGGCGACGACGCCGATCGCGGCCGCGGCGGGACCCGCGGCGTACCCGACTCCGATGAGTCCTTCATGCGTGCTGGCCGCATCGATGTCCGCGTCGCCGACCCGCATCACGTAGTAGAGGGCGGCGTAGTAGATGATCGCCTGGCCCAGGCCGAAGACCGCGAGGGCGATGATGATGATCGGGATCGATGGTGCCGCGATCACGCCGACGAAGCCGCCGATCAGAAGCGTGGCTCCGAGGATCGCGGTCGACCACCGCCCGTGCCACCACGGGATGAAACGCAGGATCGCGATTCCCGCGACGCGGGCGAACATCCAGGTCGCGGTCAGGGGAGTCTGCCAGGCGAGGGGGGCCTCGAGATCACTGAGCAGGTAGGGCATCAACGGGCTGAGGGCGCCGATCAGGGCGTAGGCCAGCGGAAGCATGGCCCGGTGGGAGGCCAGGAGATCGTGGTAGCCCGTGGGGGCGTCGGTGTCCGGGTGGATGTCGACGTGGTCCGCGGGCCGTGAAGGAAGTCCCCACCACAGGACCGCGAGACAGATCAGGTTGAGGGGCGCGAGGGCACCGATCGCCCACGCGGCCTGGCCCGCGGCCAGAAAGGGGGAGATCGATACGAGCGCGATTCCCAGAGCGGTCATCCAGGTCACGTTCCACCAGCCGATCGCGTGGCGCATTCGATCGGGGTCGCGGCCCGCCGCGACGAAGGCTTCGATCACCGGCCAGAAGAACGCCGCCAGTCCCGACATCGCGCCGGCGACCAGAAAGAGGACCAGGGTGGAGGAACCGAGCAGAACGAGGGGGCAGATCGCGACCTGCAGCAGGAACACCCAGGCCATGACCGTTCTCGGGCTCAGGAAACGTTCCAGTCTCCGAAGCACCCGTCCTGATCGGAAGGCCGCGAGGGCGTAGACCCCGCCATTCCAGATGGCGAGGGCGAGGTTCCAGCCTTCGTCGAATCCGTAGGCCTCCTTGGCGACGAAGGCGAGCCCGTTCCAGAGCACCGCCGTCCCGAAGGTCGCGAGGAAGGAGAGGACGAGGATGGGGGCGAGGGGCGCCGGTCGGTGGTGCTGCACCCCGGCATCATCGTCGATGGCCGTGGTTCATGTCCGGTCGATGGAGACCCGCCTTCCCGGGAAGGCGGAGGCATCGCCATCGATTCGACCGAGGGCGGATTCGCCGTCAGCGTCCGGGATCGACGCGAGCGGCGACACCCTCGCCGGGATCCGTGGCTCGGATGCAGAATTCGTATCCGCCCCAGATCAGCAGGAGTCCGATGAGTTCCGCGACGTAGAGCGCCTCGACCATCCCGGCCTTGGCCATGCCGCCTCCGACACCGGGAAGAAGGCCGCCGGCGGCGATGAGCATGGTTCCGATCGTCCGGGTCCGCTGGCCCGGCACCCCCCAGAAGTGCACGCAGCTCCAGGCCGCGCCGCCGACCAGGAAGAAGGCCGCGTAGGAATTGATCAGTGGGGTGAGCGCCCGAATCCAGGTCCATCCGATCGCGGCTCCCGACGGCCGGTACGGGGACAACTCCGCGGTGTCGATCGGAGACAGAAGGACCGCGACTCCCGCCACCGCGACGGGGATCGCACTGATCGCGGTGAGGATGGAGGCCGTTCGATGTTTCAGGACCAGGTACACGCTGCCGGTCGCGAGGGGCCAGGCCCCCAGGATGGCCCCGGCCAGGTACCACCAGCGATTGAGTTCGGGGCTGTTCCCCTGCAACGTGATCGTGGACTCCAGGGCCGTGCCCGCGCCGTAGCAACCGACGCCGATCGACCACCAGAGCAGGTGGGGGGGCCAGTTTCGAAGTCGGCTCCGATGAATCAGGACCGGTAGGAACGCGATCGCCACGATGGTGGTCGCGATCGGGAGGTAGTGGACGGGATGAAGGCCTGAGATCGACATGGGTTGGATGGTAGAGAGAACGCGGTCGCGCTCGCCGGCGCATCGGGGTGGGAGATCCGGAGGTTTCGCTCGTCGATCAGGACGGCGGGCCGGAATCCACGGGCATCCAGGCGTCGGGTTCGTGGATCCGACGAAGTCTGGTCTGGTCGCCTTCCCAGACCACGGTCGTGTCCTTGCGGTAGTACCAGGCCAGGCGGATCCGTCGCCATCCGGCGTCTCCGTTGCTGTGGAACACCGTGATGTAACGGCCGGGATGATCGGGGTGATGCATGGTGTGCAGAATCGACTGCGACGAATCGTTCCAACGCTCGCCCCCGACCGTGAAGCCGGCGTCATCGATGTCGATGGGATCGGAGGTACGGGCGATGAGGTCGGCGTGTCGTTCGATCGCGGCACGGCCGATCAGCAGGTGATTGTCGCCTGGGACCAGCTCCGACACCCAGGCGAGATCCGCGGTGGACGCCGGGATCCCATCCGCGATCATCACGGGGGTTCCGCCTCCGATGATTCCGCCGCCGATGGTTCCGCCGATGGTCGGGCTCGTGAGGGAGATGGGCACGATTCGGTAGTGACGGGACTGCGGATCGATGAAGACCTCCGTCCCGTCGTTCCGTACGATCCGATCGATCGACTGCGGAGGTCTCGCCGTCAGGGTGGACGTCGTCTTCGGAACGTCGTGATCCCGGACCCATCGTTGAAAGAACGGATCGAGCCATCCGGCAGCGAGATCGGGCTTCGCGGCTTCCGCCGCGAGCTGGATCTCCCCCCATCCGATGCGTTCGCCCAGGTGGTCGGACGCGATGCTTCGCAGGACCTCCCAGATGACCCATTCCTCGAAGGGGCGGTCTTCACGCCCGTCCTCCAGGACGTCCGCCAGCATCATGAAGACGAAAGCGCTCTTCTCGTACCCGACGAACCGATCGATCTCCCGTCCACGACGTCCGAATTCACCCACGGGGCCGTTATCGACGGTCGGATCGAGCGACACCTGGTTGATGATGCCCCGTCGATATCGACGTCCTGCTTCGGCACCCTCTTCGAGCACTCGTCGGCCGTAGTTGGTGCAGAAGCTGGTGAGGCCCTCGCACCAGTTTCCGTCGTCGGGGTCGACGTAGACGCCGTTGCCCCACCAGGCGTGGACGAGTTCATGATCGAGATAGCCCGGCTTGAGCGAGCGGGGCGCCATGCCGACCACTCGTGGCCCCAGGAGCGTGAAGCCGGGAAAGGCGAATCCGGAGGAGAAGAAGTTCTCGACCACCGAGAATCGGTCGTAGGGATAGGGTCCGAGCAGGTCGGTGTACCGGTCGAGGTAGGCCTCGGACGCATCAAGGTAGTACCCCGCCTTGCTCGCATTGCTCTCGGAGACCTGCACCACGACGTCGACGTTTCCCGAGTCGGTTTCCACCGAGCGGGCGAATCGACGATGTCGGTTGCCGGCGACCGCCATTCCGTTGACCGGACGTGGCGTCCGCCACGACCAGCAGGCCGCCGACGGCGCCGACGTCGGGTCGGGATCCCCGGTCGCCACCAGGGTCCACCCGGCGATCGGCTCCAGTTCGATCGACATGGTCCTCAACTGCGGTCTGCCGCGGTCGTCGAGCGGCTGCGGATGCCAGGCGCTTCCGTCGGAGAGGAAGACTCCGTCGGTGGCCGCGTGCGCCCGGACGGACTGGTTGTGGATGCGTCCGGGGCGTTCGCCCGCGGCGACGTCTTCGAGATGCGTTCCGTTCCAGTGGAACACGACTTCGTCGCCGGCCTTCACGCCGGGGACGAACGGAGCCCGACCCTGGTCCGAATCCTCGACCTCGACCGGCGTTCCGCTCACCAGCACCAACTCGATGTCGGCCTTGGGATGGATCCGGAAGGGGAGGTCTCCCGCGGTCGCGATGGTCATGGCCGAGACGCCTTCGATCCGGCTCGACTCTGGGTCGATGCGGACCTCGAGCCGCTGATGCTCCACTTCCGCGGGGATCAGGACGAGGCAGGCGGCGAGGCAGGCGAGATTCATTCGATGGTGCTCCGGTCGCATCCAGAAAGGATGCCGGCTTCGATGTTCACAGGACCCGGTCCATCCGGGCCACCCTGGCCCCGGTCGCTCCCGATGGCACGTTGGGATGTCCCCGGATCCCGGTCGACCTGCGGATCGGCCCCTCCTGATGTTCTCCAAAATTCGGTTCGTTCGGGACCGGAAGAGCGATTCAGGATGCGATCAGCCTCCTGAAACATGGGATCTCGTGTGGTCGCGGAAGAGGGAATCCCGGCGGATCCCACCGCGGGCGGATCAGACCGGGTGGTACGGAGGAAACATCTGAGGTACCATCTTCGGTCCGGCGAAGGCCCTGACTTCGTCGAGTACCTGCGGGTGTAGCTCAATTGGTAGAGCGTCAGCCTTCCAAGCTGAATGTTGCCGGTTCGACCCCGGTCACCCGCTTTCCAGCAACCACCGCCCTCGGCTCCGGCCGGGGGCGGTGTCTTTGGCAGGGAGGGCCCGGCAAGTGCCAGCAGGCAGGAGAAAGCCTTTGGAATCGATCCGGTCGACCCTTAGAGTAATGAACTTCCCGTCACCCCTCCCCCCAAACCAGCTTGAGAAAGACATGCACCGATCCTTCGCCCTCGTCGCACTGGCCGCCAGCGGTCTCTTCGCATCCGCCACGGTCGCCAGCGTTGAGACCATCACGGTCTGCGAATCTGGCTGCAACTACACCTCGATCAACGCGGCGATCGATGCCGCCAGCAACGGTGACATCATCCAGCTCTCGGCCGAGACCTACACCGAAGGCGTGGTGATCAACACCGACGGCAAGGCGATCACGCTTCTGGGAACCACCGACAAGTTGGGAACGCCGACCAGCATCCTGGATGGGGTCGGCCAGCATCAGGTCCTCAGCTGCATCACCAACGAATCGAGTACCACGGTGCTCAGGAACCTCTACATCACTCGCGGGTCCATCAAATCGGGTGGTGGCGGACTTTTCGTCCAGAACGCCAGCCCGAGCGTCGTCAACTGCCATTTCGTCCTGAACAGTTCGTTCGTAGGCGGCGGCCTTACAACCGATGGATCGAGCATGAGCCTCGACGGCTGCAGGTTCGAAAACAATCACAGCGGCGTGGGCGCGGGCGCCTACTTCCAGAATTCCAGTGTGACCATCCACGAATGCACGTTCTCGGGAAACACTGCTGCCATCGGGGGGGGCGGAGCCTGCTGCAGGCGAATCGGTGAAAGCGACAATCCGATTTCGCACACCTTCACCGACTGCACCTTCATCGGGAACACGGCCGGCGACAGCGAAGAGATGAATACTTCGTCGGGCGCCGGCCTGTTGGTCGACAGCTGCTCCGCCGGCCTCATCGATTGCCGGTTCACCGGCAACCTGAGCTACGGATCCGCCCCCGCCTTGTCCATCGGCACCAGTGAATCCGAAGGCGAAACCGGCAGCGCGGTCATCTACGATTGCAGCTTCTGCGCAAACACGTCGATTCCATCGAATCCGGTTCAGCTCTTCGGTGACTATCAGGCACTGGGCGCGGGCAACTGCATCGCAGCCTCCTGCGATGACTGCCCGAGTCCGGTGGAGGGCGACCTTGATGGCGACGGGGTGGTCGATGCGGCGGACTTCATCCATCTTCGCGAGTTGATCGGCGTGGAGGCCCTGGGCTGCGTGGCCGCGGACATCAACGGCGATGGGAATGTCGACGGCGCGGACTTCGCCTACGTCCTCGGCTACTGGGGACTCTGCTCGGCCCCGTGATCGTCGAATCCGGTACGACCATCAAGCGCGCATCCCAGCCCGCCTCGACTCCGGTCGGGGCGGGCTGTCCGTGCCCGGTCGACGGTGTCCGACCACCGACCCCACCCGTGTGAACGAGTGAGCGCTCACAACGCGACACTTGCTACGATCGCGACTTGATTCCTGCACGGAAAGACGGATTTGGCGGCTCTCGAGCCGTTCTTCCAAGCTGAATGTTGCCGGTTCGACCCCGGTCACCCGCTTCGAATGAACACCGCCCTCGGCTTCAGCCGGGGGCGGTTTTTC
>NYWY01000004.1 GCA_002685335.1 Planctomycetaceae bacterium | reverse complement strand
GTTGTCGATCTTGTACTTCGATCCTTCGGCCTGCAGCTTCTCCATGCCCTCCGCCAGGGACATCTCGTAGCGGGTGAAGGGGCGGTCCTCCTTGACGATCCGCTTCATCTCCGCTTCGATGCGTTCGAAGTCCTCGCTGGAGATCGCGGAGCCGTCCGGCATCGCCATGTCGTAGTAGAAGCCCTGCTCCACGGGAGGGCCGTAGACCAGTTGGACCCCGGGGAAGAGATTGGTGATCGCCTCCGCCATGACGTGGGCCGCGGAGTGGCGAAGCAGGAACAGACCCTGTTCGTCGATCTCGCCGTCGCGGGTCTTCGGGGTGACCAGGGAGAGTTCGCAGTCCGCGTCGATCGGGGTGCCCAGATCGCAGAGCGTCCCGTCGATCGTCGCCCCGAGGGCTGACTTGGCGAGTCCCGGGCCGATATCGGCCGCAACCTGGGCGGGGGTGGTGGGGGCGTCGTACGAGCGTTCGCTCCCGTCGGGAAGCGTGATGCGGGGCATGGCGAGATCTCTGGGAGAGAGGTCGGATCGAATCAGGTCAGGAGTGTACGGGTTCGATCAGGCACCCACCGTGATCGGAGGGGCGTCGGACCGGCATCCCTGCGGTCCGAGCAAGCCGTCGAGCGGGATCAGCCGTCGCCGATCCTGATCGGAAAGCGGGTTTCCAGCAGCCTTTCCCGTTCGGCGACCAGATCGTTGAGATTCCGAACCCCGGCCACGAGGTCATGGACCATCACCTGGTGGATCAAGGCGATTCGGAGGCCGCCGTCGAATTGCCGATCGAGGAGTCTCTTCGACAGGGATTCATCGAGATTCGCCAGGGCGGTTTCCGCTCGGGCCGAGGCGGTCTCGTCGCCGGGGCCGGCGGTACCTCCCCGAAGCCGTCCGCTGGTCTCCGAGAGCATGCCGGCGAGCTCACGGAGAATGTCGGCTTCGACCCTGGTGATGTCGATCCGCTCGCCGAGGAAGGCGGTGCGGACGAGAAAGCGGGAAATCACGAAGAGCTGGTCGACCTGATCGACCATCCGCAGGTTGAGCTGCTGTCGTTCCGGATCGTCCACGAGTTCCATCGCGGCGTCGTCGGTCATGGTCCGGACGACGGTCAATGAATTCAGGCTTCGGGCGAGCGACTCGATCTCCTTTGAATCGTCGGTCGGTCGGGGATTCAGGGGAAGCATGACGGAACGTTCGACCTCGTCGATCGCGGATGCGAAGCACTCCTGGACGCGATCCCGGGCCCGGGTCGGCCGGATGAGATTGAAGACCATCCACGGCAGGAGCGACGCGCCGGCGACGCTGATGAACCGGTTGTCGATCAGATCGAGGCCGACCTCGAGTCGTGGATTGGTGGTGAAGATGAAGAAGACGCTCATCGCATAGTTGAGTCCCGCGGCCGCCGTACGAGGACTGACCAGCATGACCGCACCCGGTGTGAGCACCGCGACGAGGAAGATCGCGTATCCGCCGGTCGAGCCGAGGTTCGGGAACACGGTGATGAGGGCGAGGACGCTCACCGTGGTGGCGAGGAGAAGACCCACGGCTCGAAGCATCATCGCGGCCCGGAGCGAGCCCTGGAACACGGTGCTGAGGAACATCGACATCAGCAGGAACACCGCGGCGCCACCCCACTGGTCGTAGACGGAGGCGATCACGAACGCGATGGTCATCGTGATCGTGCCCTTGATCGCGAAGGTGATGGCCGCGGGATCCGGCGTCGTGACGAGTTCTCGCAGGCTCGAGCCCACGGTCCAGTCGTGCCGTTGATCCCACCGAGGCATGTGGAGTCGGCTGGCTGGCTTCGCTCGGGTGCGGCCGGTCGTGGCCACGAGGGTCCGGGTGACCCGGTGCATGTCCGCGAGGACCCTGGACGCGGCGGCGACGAAGGAGGTCTCCATGAGCGGCGTGCCGCTCGGTTCCGCCACGACCATGCGCCGGCAATCGGCCCGGAATCGACGGGCCGCCGAACCGAGTCCGGGGATGTGACGGGCGGGCCTTCCTTCCTCGATCGCGGCGGAGATTTCCAGGAGCTGTCCGCCGAGTTTCTCGCGAAGCTCGGGGAGTGAGTCGGCGACGCCCTCGAGGAAGAAGTCCGGACGACCATGCTTCAACAGGGCCAGGCGCATCCGGTTGAGGCCGAGCATGTACCGCGTGCAATCACCGGCGAGAACGAGATTCGTGGTGGTGACGCTCCGGCCTCGGACGTGCCGGATGCCGTGCATGAGCGTTTCGAGCGATGCGGAACGGCGGGCATCCCAACTGATGTAGCCCGCCTTGAACTCCTCTTCCAACGGTTTCAAGAGACCGTTTCCGACCGACGCGAGATTGCTTGACAGGCGTTCGCGAAGCCCTCGTTCGAATCGATCGCCGAGGAACAGGATCCCCAGCGAACCCGAGACCAGCAGGCCGATCATCAGTTGTTGCCATTCGACCCAGGCGGCATGACCGTTCGCCAGGCCATTGGCGGCCTGCCAGGCGAACAGCACCGGAATCAGGATGGCCATGAGGTAGGAGAGCAGGTCGAGTCCGCGGAAAAGGAGGTAGTAGCCGATGAAGGCCATGACCACGGACAGGGCGGCGAGCAGCCAGGGCTGCTCCGCCAGCACCCCGAGCACCGAGTGACTCAGGACGACCACCACGGTGGCGACCGCGAGCCGACGAAGAAGCAGGGTGACCGAATGGTGGACGATCGTGACCAGCAGCACTGGAAGGGCGGGGACGGTTCCGCCGGGCAACTGCAGGATGGTCAGAATGAGGATCAGGCCCACGGTCGAGGCGATGAAGACGGAGAGGGGGCGGAGGCCCGATCGCCAGTCGATGAATGCCTGTCGGGCCGCATCGATGGCCCAGAGGAACGACCCCACCGGCGGCGGCCGTCTCTCGGCGGTGCCGGTCGTGACCGAGATGCTCAACGTGGGGGTCCGTCGGGCCTCGTGGTTCGGCCGATCTCGGTCCCGGCGGCGAACGCGAGATCCGCGGCGGCGACCAGCAACTCGGCCCGGGTCGTCACGAAGACCGCCCGTGCCTCCTGAAGATCGCGTTCGGACTGGGTCAGTTCGGTGATCGTGGCAAGCCCCTGCTGGTAACTCGCGGTCACGGCATCGAAGGCTTCCCGGCTCTGGGCCAGAAGGGCTTCTCCGAATTCGAACTGATCGCGATAGGCCCGCACGCGGAAGTACGCATCCCAGGTCTCGCCGATGGCCTGAAGCCGCAGGGCTTCGAGTTCGGCCTCCGCCGCCCGTCGTTCCGCCCTGGCCGCTCGGACGGCATTCTCACGGGTCAATCCCTCGAAGAGCATCCAATTGGCCGAGAGCCCGACGTTCCAGACCGGTATCGCATCGGAGTCGGCGGGGAATTGCTCGATGCCGTCGGCGCCCTGGGTGCTGGTCTCGAACCACGCCCAGTTGTAACCGAGGCTTCCGGTGACGCCGACGGTGGGAAGGAATTCAGCCTTGGCGCGGGCTTCCGTCGCCGCCGCGGCCCGGACGTTCGCGACCGCGGCCGCGAGATCGGGTCGACCTCGCAGTCCGACGTCGATCAGGTCTTCGACCCGGAGGGTCAGGGCTTCGGGGAGCTGGTCGTCGCGTACCCGTGCGATCCGGATCGGGATCGAAGCCGGAACGCCACAGGCGGTGAGAAGTTTCGAGCGAGCGGACTGGATCACCGCGACCGTGCTTTGAAGGTCGAATCGGGCCCGGGCGAGATCCTGGCGAGCGAGGTAGAGATCCGGCGCGGTCGCGAGGCCCACCGTCACCTGGGATTCCACCATCTCCATCACCGTCTCCGCCAGTTCCAGATTGCGTACCGCGGCCTCTCGGGAGGCCATGGCGGCATCAAGGCGGAAGTAGCCGAGCTGGACGCCATACACCGTTTCCTGAAGGATGCGATCGGCGTCGAGGTTGGCGGCGAGCAGCCTGGCCCGGGCGACATCGTCGTCGGCTTCCCGCCGTCCGAAGTCGAGCAGCACGTAGTTCAGGGCGATCTGCGGAAGCGTGCTCAGGCTTTCGACCTGGAGGGCGAGGCCGTTGGCCGGGAAGAGGACCCGTGAGTAGTAGAAGTCGGCGCTGAGTCCGATCGAAGGAAGCCACGCGCCCTGGGAGATTCCCAGTTCCGCCGCCGCGGCCCTCGCTCGTTCCCAGGCGATCCGGGTCTCCGGTCGATTGGACAACGCGAAGTCGACCAGATGCAGGAGGGACACATCCTCGCCCGGGAGGCCGGTCGGGCCGCTGGGGAGTTCCATCGAGCGGGATTCCATGCGGGAGAGCGGGCCCGGCTCCCGGGGAAGACGCGCCATCTCGGGATCGGATCGCACCGGATCGGCCGGTCGTCCCTCGTCGGCCTGCCACGGGCGTCCGGGACCCTCGGAGACGAAGTCGTCGGGTTCGCTCGCGACCCACGGGGTGTCGGAGCGGCAGCTGCAGAGCAGGCTGAAGAATCCAACGGTCAGGAGACCGGACAGGGCCGTTCGCTTCGAGGGGCGTCTCGGGATTCCGGTTTCCTGCTTCACGAGAGAAGTCTCAGCCGAGGGTGATCACCGAACCGTCACGAATGTACCATTCCGGGGTGAGCAACGATCGTCCTTCCAACCCCGTCGTCCCCTCGACTCCCGCCGGAGAGGACGACGGGTCGGTCCGAAGCGTTCGGGGTTTGCTGCTGGCCTCCGGGATTCTGGTGCTCGGTGGTTGTGATCCGATCTTCGATATCGGCGGGGCCTTCTTTCCTTCCTGGATCCTGGCCGCCATGGTCGGACTCGTGACGACCCTGCTGGTGCGCGGCGGACTGGTGCGGACCGGGATCGACGAGCGGCTCTTCGGCCGGGGCTTCGCCTATCTCGGACTCTTCGTCGGGGTGTCGATCCTGATCTGGATCTGGCTCTTCCGCACCTAGTCGACCGGACGATCGAACCATGACCGACGACCAGAAAACGACATCGACGGGATCGAGCGACCAGCACGCGGAAACGCCGAACCCGCCGTCCGCCGGCCCGCGGAAGGATGTCCGAGTCGAACGACGGCTTCGGATCGTCGGCACCATCCTCGGGATCTCCTTCATCCTGTGCGGTCTCGGGGCGGGACTCGGTCTCGCCAATCTGTTGGATGATCTTCCGCGAACTCAGGACGCCGCGGTGCGGGCGAATCTCGTCGGCATCGCGCCCCATGTCTCGGGCCCGATCGTCGAACTCCGAGTGGTCGACAATCAACCCGTGAGTCGGGGAGAGGTGCTCTTCGTCGTCGATCCTCGGCCCTACGAGGCGAGCCTCGCGGAGGCTGAAGCCGACCTCGCCTTGATCGACACCGAGATCACCGCCCTGCGGGCCGACGTCTTCGCGGCGGAACGGGCGGTGGAGGCAGCCCGGGCCAAGGTCGTCCAGCGGGAAGCGGAATCGGCCTACGCGAGGATCTATCTCGATCGGGTCCGGCCGCTGCTGGAGCAGCGATTCGTGACGCCCGACCAGGTCGACAAGGCCGAAGCCGACGCCATCGCGCTCGAGGCCGCAGTGGCCACCGCTCTGGCGGATCTCGCCGCGGCGGACGCGGATCGCGGCGCGTCGATCGCCGAACTGGGGGATCTGGTCCCCGGGGACCAGGGGACTTCCGCCGGCGAGGAGGCCGTCGCGGAGGATCGGGCGGTGGAGCGCTCGCTCCCCGGAATGGAGGACGGGGCCGAGGGGCGACGGGAATCTTCCGGCACCGTGCTCAATGCTCGCCGGCTCGCCGCGGACGCCCGAGTCGATCGGGCTCGCTTGTTCCTCGAGTACTGCGTGGTGCGGTCACCGGTCGACGGCTTCGTCACGAACCTGAACCTGGCCGTGGGGGAGTACGCCAACGAAGGTCGGCAGGTCTTCACCCTCGTGGATTCGTCGGTGTGGTACGTGATGGCGAATTTCAAGGAGACCTACACCCAGTACCTCGAACCGGGGGATCCGGTCGAGGTGTACCTGATGTCCCGTCCGCTGGAGCGGTACGAAGGGGTCGTGCAGGGAATCGGCTGGGCGATCGATCTCGCCGACGGGGCGACCCGGGCGATGACCGATCTGCCTCGGACGGATCCGACCCTGGACTGGGTTCGACTCGCCCAACGCTTTCCGGTTCGGATCGTGATCGAGCCCCGGGAGGGTCAGACATTTCGAATGGGGGAGACCGCCGCGGTGATCGCAATGCCGGGAGTGGACGAACTGCCTCCCCCGATGTTTCCGAAGGTTCGACGATTCTTCGAGTGGCTGGGCCTCGGGCACTGAGCCGACCGACCGTCATCAACCCTCTTCGAAGAGCGGTTCCTGATTCTTCGGCGGCGGGGGCTTGCGCTTGAGTTCGTCCAGCAGGGCCGCGAAGTCGTCCGCCCCTCCGAACTGTTCCTGCTCGCTGGCGAAACGGATGTAGGCCACGGCGTCGATCCCACGCAGGGCGGTGGAAAGCCGGCGGCCGATCTCGCAGGTGGTGACCTCGCGATCGAACTCGCGATGGAGCCGGTCCTCGAGGGTTCGGACCAGATCCTCCTTGGCCTCTTCGCTGATCGGTCGCTTGCCGCAGGCGGCGTGAAGTCCCTTGAGAATCTTCTCGGAGTCGAACGGGACCCGGCTCGCGTCACGCTTGACCACCACCAGGCGACGCACCTGTTCGACCCGTTCGTAGGTCGTGAAACGCTTGCCACAGGCTTCGTGTTCACATTCCCGGCGGCGACGGATGGAGGTGCCATCGTCGCTGGGGCGGGAATCGACCACTCTGATCTTCGTCGAATCGCAGAAGGGGCAGCGCACGGGATCTCCCGAAAGCGGTGATCTGGACTCCCGGCATGGTCTTCGAGGAAAGGGCCGGGGTCAAACCGGAATCTCCCTGTCGGTCCGGGCTTCGGGCCGACCGACCTCCGGGGCTCAGACGTCCTCGACTTCGGTGACCTTCTTGGAGATCAGTTCGTCGACCTTGCTCACGTGGGTCTTGGTCGCATCCTCGACCTCGCTCTTGGCGTGATCGACGTCGTCGTCGGAGAGCTTCTGCTCGCTCCCCGTGGCTTCGATGCCCTTGATGGAGTCGCGGCGGGCGTTGCGGCAGGCGATCTTGGCGTCTTCGCCCATCTTCTTCACCTGGACCACGAGCTGCTTGCGTCGATCCGCGGAGGGCGCCGGGACCGTCACCCGGATCGCGTTGCCTTCGGACATCGGATTGAGTCCGAGGTCCGCGGCCTCGATCGCCTTGATGATGTCGTTCTTGGCGGCCGGATCGAAGGGCTTCACCAGGAGCTGCTGGCTCTCGGCCACCGAGATCGCCGCGAGTTCACGAAGATCGGTCTGCGATCCGTAGTACTCGACCTTGACGTATTCCAGCAGGGCGGTGTTGGCCCGGCCGGTGCGAATGCCACGGAGTTCCTTCTGGAGGTACTCCAGGGACTTGTCCATGGTCTCACCACACTCGAGCAGGATCTCGTCGATGTCCATCGGTCGTCTCCGGTTCACGACGGGGAGTCGTGGATGGTCGCGGGGGGACTGCGGCAAGCATTGTAGTGGAACGGCCGCGGGTTCCGGGGGGTCTCTCTCGATCAGCCGCTCTGGTTGTCCACGAGGGTTCCGATCGTCTCTCCTCCGACCACCCGGGCGATGTTGCCCGGCACCTGGAAGTCGAAGACCTGGACCGGCAGATCGTGTTCGCGGCACATCGTCAAGGCCGTCATGTCCATCACGCCCAATTGCTTGTCGATCGCCTCGGCGAAGGTCAGGTGGTCGTAGCGGGTCGCCGTCGGGTCCTTCTTGGGATCCGCGGTGTAGATCCCGTCGACCTTGGTGCCCTTCAGGAGGCGATCGGCCCCGAGCTCGATTCCTCGGAGGCTCGCGCAGGTGTCGGTGGTGAAGAACGGATTGCCCGTGCCGGCGACCAGGATGACCACGCGGCCCTTCTCGAGATGCCGCAGGGCTCGGAGTCGGATGAAGGGTTCCGCGACCGACGTCAGATTGATCGCCGACATGCATCGAGCCTCGACTCCCTGGCGTTCCAAAGCCTCCTTGAGGGCGACGCCGTTGATCACGGTGCCGAGCATCCCCATGTAGTCGGCGGTCGACTGGTCGATGGTCCCGTCCTTGGCGAGGGTGGCGCCTCGGATGATGTTTCCGCCGCCACAGACGATCGCCATCTGCACCCCGCCCTCCTTCGCCGTGGCGATCTCGGAAGCGATGTGGGAAAGATCCTTGGAATCGATCCCGAGGGTTCCGGGTGCGGAGAAGCTCTCGCCACTGATCTTCAGGACGATGCGGCGGGGGGAATGACTCATGATCGGGGACTCCGGGGGGGGATCTCAGTGCGACGGAGAAGATACCAGCGGGGCGGGGCGTGACGCCGATGTCTGGAAATCCCGTTCGGATTCGGCGGATCGCTCCTTCGATTCGTAGGATGGCGGTCCGAATCCGCCCCGGTTCTCCGTACGGTTCATCGGGGGGATGATCCCACGCTCCCGCTTCGGGTCGAATGAGAGGAACGTCGATGACCACGTCCGATGTCGAATCCAGCGAGACCACGATCGGTGACGATCGAGTGATGCTGGCGGCCCGGATCGATGCGTTGGTCGATGAACGACGTCGACTGCTCCGCCAGCGACGCATCCACCTGATTCTGTTGGGCGTGGCGGTGAGTCTTCCAGTTCACATCTCGATCATGATCTGGCTCTACCTCTCCGAGGTGGAACCGCCGCCGGGTCCGCCCTCCAACGCACCTATCGTGCTGGATCTCTCGGTCCTCCCCGATGAGACGCTGACCGAGATGCTGGAGTCCCTGGAGACCGAAGATCTCCTGACGCCGGAACTCCAGGTCGATTCTGGAGATCAATCCCTCGCCCTCGAAGCGACCGAGACCCTCGAGCTGCCGAAGTTGGAGATCGATGCCGCGGCCGGCGGACTGGATTCCAACGTGGGTTCGACCGGAGAGGGGCTGGGGTCGGGACTGGGTTCGGGCCAGGGGGCGGGTACGGAATTCTTCGGGATCCGGGCTCGCGGCCGTCGATTCGCCTACGTGGTCGACATCAGTGGTTCGATGGGAAATGACGGTCGTCTCACCACCGCGATGAATGAACTCGGGCGCTCGCTGTCGGCGCTGCCTGACTTCGCGGAATTCAAGGTCACGCTCTATTCCGGCGGCGTGCAGTTCCCCGAATTCCAGGAGGGATGGCTGCGGGCGAACTCGGGGCAGGTCTCGCGGGTGCGGGAGTGGCTTGAGAGTCGGCGGGCCGGTGGCCCCACGAATCCGATACCGGCGTTCGAATACCTCTTCGCCGGACGGGATCAGGCTCCGGACACCATCTTCTTCCTGACCGACGGCGAGATTCGCCGGGAGATCGAGGAGGAGGTGCTGCTGCTCAACGATTCCACCGGCCGCAAACCCGCGGTGATCAACACCATCGCCTTCAGCCAGGACGCGAGCCAGGAGGCTCTTCGGGGCATCGCGGCTCGGACCGAAGGGGTCTTCCGTTTCGTACCCATCACGAGGAAACGACGTTGATGATCCCGCCGAAATCACGCGACTCCGCCGCCGACCTCCGGGTCGCTGGCCGACGCTCGACGGCGGCGATCCGCTGGGCGGTGGTGATCACGGCGATGGCCTGCCCCGGGTCGGGAACGGCGGGGTCGGAAATCGCGGATCGCTTCGTTCATCGGCGTGACGGGCTCGATCCGGTGGCGATCGATCGTGCGTCGGCATCCGAAGACGGTCTTCGCGTGGTTCGAATCGATCGCGGACTGGATCGGGAGGAGGTCATCCCCTGGGATCAGATCTCGGCCATCGATCCGCGTCCCGACGGCGCCGGGCTGGAAGTGGGCCTCGATCGCTGGCTGGAGATCGGTGACCGCCTCTGGCGGGGTCGCGTTCGACTCCGACGCGGCGACGCCAAGCTGGCGACGGAGGCTTTCCAGCAGGCGATGGAAGGAAAGCCGGGAATGTCCGGGCGGGCCGCCGCCGTCGCGATCGAAGGACTGGTCGCGTCCGCGATTTTCGGCGGACGATCCTCGGAGGTCTTCGCCGAAGCCGCTTTTCTCGGCGAACTGGCCCTCGTGGATCGGCGTTCCGACCGATTCGTCGGCGCGGCCTACGGCGGAGGCGTGGTCGACGTGGCCTGGTCATTGGTGCCTTCGGTGCCGCCGGTCGGGGTCGACGGCTCGGAATCCGCGGACGTGCGACGGCGATTGCGGGCCTTCCCCGAACTCGACGAGGCGTCCGCGTTGCGGCGTGATCTCTGGCTGCGTCTGATCGACGGACGGAGCGCACCAAAGGATATTCCCGAACGTGGACTGGATCCCGGCACCCGCTTTCTCGCCGACCTCGCGAGCCTCGATTCCGAGGATCCCGCCATCCGGGAACGGGTCCGGCGGAAGCTCCTGGATGATCTGGACCAGGCCCCGGCCTGGCGAATCGCCTGGATCCGACACCGCATCGGTCGTTCCTCGATCGTGCACGCCGAAGATGACGCGGCGCAGATCCGCGGGGTGCTCGACCTCGTGCACGTGCTGGCCCTTGAAGATGCCGCCCCGGCGATCCTGAGACTTGATGCGGCCCGGACGGCCGCGGCCGCGCTTCGGACCCTGAACCGGATCGAAGAGGCCGAACTGCTCGAATCCATGCTGCTCCTTGAATTCCCCGACCAGAAACCGACGGAGAACGCGTCGTGAACCAACTCGCCCTCTTGTTCGCCCAGGCCGATGCCGCCGATGCCCAGGCATCCGGCTCCTCTCTTCTGGTCTACATCACCGCCGGTGGCGTGATCGGATGGATCATCATCGCGCTCAGCGTGGTGGCCGTCGGCCTCGTGGTGGTGCACTCGGTGCAGATCCGTCGAAGCTCGCTCATGCCACCCGCCCAGGTCGTCGCGATCCGCGATTTCCTGGGTGACGGTCGGGTTCAGGAGGCCCTCGACTACTGCTCGCAAGGGTCCAACGACTCCTTCCTGACCCGGACTCTCGCCCCCGGGCTCACCCGGTTTCTGCGATCGCCGTTCGGCGCCTTCGAGATCAAGCAGGTGATCGAAGAGGCGGGACAAGAGCAGGCGGCCCGGCTCTATCGGGCCACCGACGGGCTGGGAATCATCGGCACCGTGGCGCCGCTGCTCGGTCTGCTCGGGACGGTGCAAGGCATGATCGGTGCCTTCGACACCGTGGAATTGAGTGCGGCCAGCGACTCCAACTACTACGCGGCGCTCGCCGGCAGCATCAAGCTCGCCTTGGTGACCACCATGCTGGGCCTCATCGTCGCGATTCCCGCGGTGACCCTCTTCACCGTGTTTCGAAATCGCATCGACGGAATCGCGGCGGAGACCGGCCAGGAACTCGATCGCATGGTCTTGATGCTCGAATCCAGCGGCGCCGACTCCGGGGGACCGACGGGAATGCCGCGTCCGACCGCGGCTCCGGTCGCGCCGGGAGCGTCTTCATGAACGTCGGGGTTCGACAGATCCGGGAACGGCAGCTGCCGGTGGACATGACACCGATGATCGACATCGTCTTCCAGCTGCTGATCTTTTTCCTGGTGACCGCCCAGCTTTCGCAGCACTCCCGTGCCGATCTCGAACTGCCGCAGGAGGCGGGGGAGACGATCGAGGAGACGATGGAAGCCGGGATGATCGTGAACGTGCTCGCCAGCGGAGACATCGAGATCGCCGGTGAACTGGTGACCATCGATGACTTCGATCGGACCGCTCGGGCCCTGGTGGTGGAGGCGGGGGATTCGATCTCCACCCTTCGGCCGATGGTTCGAGCCGATCGTCGGGCGCCCACCGCCGCCCTGAACCGCGTGCTCTCGACCCTTCAGAAAGCCGGTGTGCCTTCGGTCCGGATCGCGACCGCGCCCAGGAACTGACCCATGCGACTTGCACCACGACATCGCGGCGTCAATCGAAAGGTGACCCTTTCGCTCTCATCGATGATCGATGTGGTGTTCCTTCTCCTTGCCTACTTCATCGTCACCACCGTGGTCACCCAGCGAGAGGATCGGTTGAGTCCGAATCTCGCGATCGAGGAGGACTCCGGAGGAATGACGCAGCAGGATTTCGAACCTCAGGTGCTCGAAGTTCGAATGGTCGATGGCGTGGTCGAGTATCGGATCGGGGGACGGCGATTCGAGGATCGTGACCCGTTGACCGCGGCGCTGCGGGAGCTTCCCCAGGATCCCGGTCTCTTCGTCCGGGTCTTCGATGGTCCGACGGTCGCGGCGGCCGCCACCGCGATTCAGTGCGGTCGTGACGCCGGTTTCGCGGAGGTGACCTATGTCCCGGTCGAAGAATGAACGACGGAACCATGCCATGAGAAGGCCCGGCGGCAGGTTGCTCGTGACGGCCCTCGTTCTGGCCATCGCCTCCGGTTTCGGTGAGGCCCGGGGACAGGATCGGACGTCCGACTGGTTGGAAGCCCGTGGCATGAACGATCTTCTGTCCGTCCATCTCGAGAATCAACTGATCGCGGCGGCGGGTGACGCGTCTTCTCGTGGACGCCTGGCCGCCCGACTCGCCGAGGTCTACGCCGAACTGCTGCGGGTGGAGCCGGATGAGGGGCGACGACTCGAGTTCGTCGAACGAAGCAAGGATCTTCTCAAGGTCGTGAGCGGCGAGGACGCCGCGTCCCTGCGGATCGCGTTGGCGAGGAATCGGTATCTCAACGCGTCGCGACTGGTCGAGAACGGACGCATTCAACTCGCATCCGACGAGGAACTGGCGGGGGCGATCCGCGAACTTGGCCGGCTCGCCGACGAGTTGGAACGAGTGCGACGTGACCTGAAGTCCCGGATCTCCAATCTGCTGCGTTCAAAGTCTCGACGCGCGGAACAGCGTCTGGACACCACCCTCCGATGGGAGTCGACCGCGGCGCTGCTGGAAGGCTGGAGCCGGTACTACGTCGGACGGGCGGAGGGTTCGACCGCCGAACTCGAGCGAGCCCAGCTGGCCCTCGGGAGCGTGCTTCAGGGGGAGGATCCGATTCCCGATCCCGACGAAGTGTCGGTGGATCTTCAGGTGATGGAAGGATTCTCTCGTGCGATCCTCGGGATGGGGCTGACCACGTCGGCGCTGGTCTCCACCCAGGCCGGTGATCTCTGGTTCCGTCGCCTCGAGTATCCCGAGACGGATGCCGCGACCCGCAAGGCGCTCCCCGGCTGGCGGCTGGCCGCGGAACTCGATGCCGGCGACTATCGGCGGGCCCTTGATCGGCTGGAACGCCTTTCGGATCGAGCGGGTCGGGAGGGGGACGAAGCCCTGCCGGTGGTCTGGCTTCGACTGGCTGCGGTGGGCGGACTCCGAGGCATGGAGGACGGTGATCAGACGGCGCGAGTCCTCGCTGGCACCGCCTTGGCGGAACTGGCCGGCCGGGGCGAGCTGGCCCAGGTCCGGGACCTCGCGGATCGATTCGGGACCGAGGCCCTGGGTCGGGAGGGATTCGCCTTTCGATACGTGCGAGGAATCGAGGCCTACCGGGTCGCGACCGAGGCCCGACAGGCGGGAGACGCCGGGACCGCGTCCGCCTCGTTCGAACAGGCGGTGGTTGAACTGCAGGCGGCGATCGAACAACCCGATGCCGCCGCCTTCGCCACGGCCCGCGCCGGATGCGAAGCCCTGATCGGTTGGAGCCTGCTCGAACTCGGGCGGGCCGCGGAAGCCGCGGACGCCTTCGAATCGGCGGCCGCCAGTTCCAACGGTGATCGTCGGGCCGATGCTCTCTGGGGGGCGATCGTCGCCCTCGATCGCATCGTGGAATCCGGAGGCTCCGATGCGTCGGGTGCGGCCTCCCGTCGAGATGACCTTTCGAGCCGGTTCGTCGACGCGTTTCCCGCCGACGATCGGGCCCCGTCGCTTCTGGTTCGACGCATCGCGGTCGAAGAGAATCCGGGCGCGGATGATCTCGAAGTGCTGCTCGGAGTCCCGCCGACACATCCCACCTGGGAACTGGCACGACGTCGCGCGGCTCAGGCCCTCTACCGGGCCTACCGCAGCGCCCGGTCGGGCGGACGAGCGGAACCGGGCGCCCGGATGCTGGTGGTCGCGGACGAGCTCCTCGGTCGCTCCCGGGAGGATGGGATCTTCATGACCGATCTGCGGGGGGTGGACGGAATGCTGCTGCGACAGGCGGCGGAGGTCTCCACCGATCCGGAAGTGCACGATGCCGTTCGCGCGGCTCGCTATCTGGCGCAGATCGAGACCGCGGCCGAACGCGGAGGCTTCGACGGACTTCCGGACATCCTCAACGAGGTGGCCTACCGTCGAGTCGGACTCGCGTTGGGCGCCGGCGACTTCGAGGAGGCCGGGAAGCGGATGCTGGCGATGCCCATGGTGCCGGGCACGCCGGAGGCCGATCGTTGGAGTCGACTTGCCGCCCAGCGGGTGCACCGTTCGGCGGTCGATCGCATGCGCTCGGGTCGGATCGAAGTCCAGATCGCGCGAGCCGCGGTCGATGGTGGCGAGCGCTATCTCGAACTTCAGATGGTGTCCTCCGAAGAGGATCCGATGGTCGAAGGCGGCAAGGGCGATCGATTCGCGGTGCTGGACCGGGACCGGATGCTTCCGTTCGCGGCCAGCGTGGCGGCGGCCCGGGATGCCCTGTTTCGTGCCGCCGGGGACCCCGACGATGCGGTGGAGGCACTGGCCTGGTATCGCGCGATTCTCGACCGGCGACCGCTGGACGGTTCGGTGCTCGAGGCGTCCGGTGACCTGGCGATGGTGACCGGCGACGATGAATTCGCACTCGATTGCTGGCGGCGTCTGGTTCGGGGGGCGGTATCGGGCAGCGAGACGTGGTGGAAGGCCCGGGCCCGGCAGATCGCGGTGCTCCTGAAGTCGGATCCGGTTCGAGCCGGCGAGGTGCTGGCCCAGGTGCGGGTGCTGTACCCGGATCTGGGTTCCGACCCCTGGAAATCCGAACTCCGTGATCTCGACGTGAAGATCGAGATCGCGATCGAGGAATCGAAGACGTCGGAACCCGACCGGGAACCCGAAGACGGCGAGCAAGACTTCGGAACCGACGGGGAGGTGTCGCGTGACCAATGATCCATCGGAAGTCCGGATCGAAGGCTTGCTCGGATGCAGCCGTGCCGCCGGCCCCCGTCGACTGCTCGGGCTGGGCGAGACGTCGCTCGACGCGGCGATTCTCGAGGCCGCCCTCGCGACTCGAATTCGCGCGGTCAAGGCCTCGACCGAGACCCCCCCGATCAAGAAGGCCGCGATCGCTCGACTGGACGCGGCGGCCGCGGCCCTGCGACCTTCGGTGGTCGGCCCGGGGGAGCCGAGACGACCGGTGCGACCGGCCGGGGCTCGACCTGGAATCCCGGGGGCCGTCCCGGAAGGAACGAGCACGGATTCCTCCTTCGTGGAGGATCGCCGGGTTCCTCCCAGGCGACCGGTGCGGCCGGGGAGCGTGCCGCCACCCCCGAAGGGTCCGATCGCGGGCGGACCGCGACCGGTACGACCGACTCCGAGGATCACCGCGGAACATCTCACCCCGTTCGACCGACTGGTGCTTTCGATCCTGGTCGCCGGAGGAGGTTGGAATGGACGAACCCGGGTCCTGGTCGCGGGTCTGGCCCATCAGGCCGGCCTGGATGCGATGGCCCTGCGTCGGGTGGTGACCGGGCTTGCCGGTTTCATGCGGCAGGAGGGTGGAACCGGAACCCTGGTGGAGATGTCCCGCACCGAACGAATCCCCCTGGCCCCCACGCCGCCCCCGGTTCCGGGTCGGATCGAAGCGGCGATGCAACGAGTGTCCGACGGGGTCGGCCGCGAGTTCCGGGGTGAGACGGTGGCGTCCCGTCGCCGACTCATCCTGCTCTTCCTGCTCGTGGCGTTCGGATTCGTGGCCACGATCGTGATCGCGGTCACCGCGCCGTCTCCCGACGTCCGGGAGATCGAGAAGCGTCGGATCGCCGACGCCGAGGCGAGAGAACTTGCGCGGGCGTCCGAAGAGGCCGAGATCGATCCCGAACATGTGATGGTGCCCAGCGTTCGCGAGGGCATGGTGCGTCCGACCCAGTGGGCGCGGCCTCCGATGTTCCGAGGTTCGCCGGTACCCGGTCGCCTGGTGCTTGAAATCAACGAGCTTCCCGCGATCGAGGACGATCTCCAACGCCTCGCCCGGGATCTGGAATTGGATCCGATCCGGCCCTCGGAGGCGCGACTGGCTCGATGGGATCACGCGATCGAGAAGTTCGCCGAGGTCTGGCCGCTGCTCGACTCCGGGCAGCGGACGGCGGCGATCGATGGATTCCTCGACGTTCTGCGCCAGGCGGAGCCGCCGGAGACCGCGAACCGTCTGACGGCTTCGCTCGATCTGCCGCCCAGCGCCACGGTGAGCGATTCACTCGACTCCTGGCGTCGAGCCTTCCGAGCCGGTCTGCTCGGCGTGGTGGTGCTCGACGAGACGGTGCCCGAAACGGTCCGGGCCGAGGCTCGGCGCCTGGTGCAGATGAAACTGCCCGGATCCAATGGGCGGCATGCTCGAGGTGGTCCGTTCGCCGCCCTCGCCGGCCGATCCCTGGATGCGACGGCCGAGGGTCTGGTCGCGGTCACCGGAGTGACGGATGATTCGATGGTGGCCGATGCGTGGGAGCGGTGGCTCGAATCCCAGAAGGCGATTCGGAAGGGTGGGGATCTTCAACAGGCCCGGTTGCTCGCGATCGGTCGGATCCTGGCCGACGGCCGCGCTCTCGCCGGGGGTGGGATGGCGGGTGACGTCCTGGGTCGACTGGTCGACGAGATCGACTGGTCGGCGGGGGGACCCGATCCCGATTCCGTGCGGGAGGCCTATCGAAACTGGTTCCTCGACCCCTCGATTCCCGCGGAATCGACCTGGGTGCTGGCGAGTCTGCTCGACGGTCCCCGAGGCATCGGGTGGTACCGCCCCGACTTCATTCCCGATCCGGATCTGGGCCTCGACGGTCGGACCGCGGCCCTCGCCCGGGCGGTCTCGGTCTGGCCCGATGCGATGGTCACCGCGGCCAACGGTGAGATCGTCGCGGTGGACCCCGGGTTGCTCGAGGCCATCGACCGCTTGATTCCAGAAGTCCGTGACCGCATCGAGTCCGCCACCTCTCCGGTCGATCGTCTGCAGGCTCTTCTCGCCGCGGAACGGCTCGCCCTCGGAACCACGCTGTTGGTGGATGCTCGCGACCGGGAAGCGGCGGCCGCGATCGAAGGCGTCGAGACCCAGGTGCGTTCCAACGATCCCGGTCTGGATCTGGATCCCTTGACCACCCCGAGGGCGAAGTCCGGCGACGGCGCCTGGGCGGAGCAGTTCGGTCAAACCCGCCGCGATCAGGAAACCCAGGCGGCGTTGATCGATGCCCTCCGGTCCGAAAGTGTCGCCGGTGATCTGGGGCCCGTGGACGCCGCCGTCCTCGCTCGAGAGATCTGGCGGGGACGAGGAGCGGTCCGGGCTGCGGCTCGAGGGGTCACGCTCGACATGTTCAGTCGAGGTCCGATTCTCGCCGCCACCCTGCTGGACACCGTGGATCTCGCTTCCACCAGCAGTGACACCATGGAGTTCATCGAGCAGTACACCGGCGCCTCGCTTCCGGAGCTTTCCAGCGGGAGGCTCGATGCCGCGGTGCGCCTGGCCCTCGCCCGTCATGCGGCGGTCCTGATGGATCCGTCGATCGACGTGGTGGAAAGACTGGTGCGGGAGATCGGCGAGACGATTCACGAGCGGGCGATCGTTCGACGAAGCAGTGACGGTGCCGACGCCAGCGGCCCGATCGTTCGCTGGGACGGTCGACCGGAGAACGCGGCGATGCTGGTCACCGACGCGATGCGGCGGAATGCGTCCGGCCTCTTTCTCGCGATCGGAAGTGAATCGACGCTCGATGCGATCGATCGTCGCCGGGCGGCTCGTCGGCGACTCGCTTCCGACGACATCCTGTTGCTGGTCGCCGCCCATGCGGCGGAACTCGACTATCTCGCCTTCGCCCTGGAGGCGAGGGTGCCGGGTCGACGGCGGGAGATCATGGCCACGCTCGATCAGGCGGTGGCCCGGCGTGCCGCGGCCTCCAGCGGTCTCGAACAGGCCGGCCTCGGAGCGCTCGGGGTGGTCGAACTCGAGCGGGTTCGGATGGTTCCCCGCGATGGTGATCCACTGGGAGGTTTCGGATGAAGCGAATGATGTCCAACCATGCTTCGGCTCGTGCTCGTCGACGGGATGCGGTCGGCGGACGAGTCACCGGAGGGATGCTGATCATGCTGATGATCGCCGTCTGGTCCGTCGGACCGCTGCCCGCGCAGGGCGTGGGGTTCTCGATGGTTTCCGGGAACGCCGGCCGGGACGCGGAGCTGGAGCGTCGATTGGAGCGGCTCGATCCCAACGACCCTCAGGCGTACTTCGAACTGGCGGAGGATCTCGCGGAGGGCGTTCGTGGTCGTCCCGATGTGGCGGTCGCTCGTCGACTCTTCGGGCTCGCCGGTCGACTCGACCCCGAGAAGTACGCGGCGTCCGCCGCGCTGGCTCTGGCGTCACTGGAATCCGATTCCAGCGAGGCGACGAAACTCCGAGCGGCCGCCACGCTCCTTCCGGGCGGTGGTGGAATGAACACCGTCCGCCGCGGCGGCCGGGTGGACCCGGAGATGGCCTTGTCGATCTCCACGGCCTTCGGAGCCTTCAGTTCGGGGCGGCCCAGCCCGCTTCGCCGTCTGTTGGCGGATCGTTCGGTCCGGCGGATTCTCGAATCCTGGGACGACGTCCTGCCCGGGGGCGTCGACTGGCTTCAGGCGGCGGCGGACGATCGACCCGGCTCCCGGACGTTGGCGTTGAAGGAGCGACTCCTGATGATCCATCTGGAACTGTCGCTGCTGGAACGCGGCCATCCCGACTGGTCGACCCTGCTGGCGATCGAAGGGGATCCGCCGTTGCTCGAGGTCGATTCCTCGCGGCTGGAGAAGATGTTGCTGGACGAAGAGCGACTGCGGCCCCTGCGGCGCGATGGCCGCTGGGTCGAGGGCTGACTCGGCGGTGGATCAGCCGGCGTCCTCGTCGTAGTCGGGCCAGTCGACGGTGGCGATCGCCTCGGCGTAGTTGGCGTGACGTCCCACGCTCGACGAGTAGAGCGGGCGATTGACCTGATCGAAGCTCAGGGTCCGGATCGGGCGTCCGCTCCGGTGGAAGTCGCGGCAGGCGTCGTCCCAGTCGAGTCCGAGGAATTCGATGATTCGCGGGAGCTCGTCCTCCGGACGCCGGACCAGGTGTTCGTAGCGAACTTCGAGGATGGGCAGATCGAGCACCGTCTTCCAATGGGTCATGATCCGTTCGGATTCCCGCCAGGCGTCGGCGATTCCCTGGAGCGTCGTGGTCCAGGGCACGCCCGCCGCCGCGAACCGACGCAGGAAACACGACACCGCGACATCCCGCGGGTCCCGGCGGATGTGAATGACTCGACAGCCCGGGAAGAGTCGTGACGCGAGCCCGAGCAGGCGATCGTTGCCGAGCGACTTGTTCACGATTCTCGTGGCATCGGGAGCCCGGGTCGCCATCTCTCCGAGCAGGGTGGTGGCGTGCTCCCGCCATTGTTCGGACTGGAGTTCTCCGAAGCAGCGGGGCGGGGGGCCCGGACGACGGGCCGCGGCCAGTCGAGCGGCGAATCGTTCGAGGGTTGGAAGTTCGCCCACCCCGCCGGCGGCTGGATGGGCGTCGATGATCCGGTCCAGCAGGCTGGTCCCGGAACGGGGCATGCCCGCCACGAAGACCGGTCGCGGGTCGTCGAGTCCGATCGGCCATTCACTCAGCGATGCCCGGTCGGTCGAGCGGATGAGGACGTCGGTGTCGATGCGGAAGCGAACCGGATCGAATCGGGCGTCGGACTCGCGATTCCGCGTGTCCGCGGCCTCGAAGGCCTCCTGGAAACGTCCTTCGAGATCGCAGGCCCGGGCGAGGAGATCCAGGGTTTCGAGTCGCTCGGGCGGGCGGAGTTCGTCCTCGAGGACCTCGCGGGCGAGATCGATGGCTTCCGCTCGCCGGTCGGATTGAATCGCGAGCGAGGCCCGCAGCATGCGAAGTCGTTGCCCGACGACCGGAGACAGGTCCGCGAGTGCGACGTCGTCCAGCGGGCGAACCGTCGACTCCGCCTCGTCGAGCCGACCGAATTCAAGCAGCATCGCGGCGGTCTCGATCCGCGGCAGGGCGGCGGTGGGATCGAGCTCGATCGCGGCCCGGCCCGCCGCCAGCGCCGCATCGTCTTCGACCATGCGGAGGTGGTAGCGGCCCAGAAGCAGCCAGGCCTCGGTCGACGGCGCGATCCGGATCGACTTCTCCAGCAACGTTCGGGCTTCCGCGGGTCGGTTCGCGAGGATCGCGAGCCTTCCTCGAACCATGAGTCCGACCGCGTCCTTCGCGGGCTTGGCCGCGCTGTTCCGGACGAGGGAGTTCGCCTCATCGAACCGTCCGGCCTTCGCCAGTCCGGTCGCCTGCCGGAAGATGTCGCTGCGATCCTTGGGCATGGAGAAGGGCCTCGGCCTCAGACCGTGGCGAGTCCGCGTTCGAGGTCCGCGATGAGATCGTCGGAGTGTTCGATCCCCACCGAGAGTCGAACGAGTCCGTCGGAGATCCCGAGTTTTTCCCGCTGGGCGAGCGGGACCGAGGCGTGGGTCATGATCGCGGGATGTTCGATGAGGCTCTCCACGCCGCCGAGGCTCTCGGCCAGGGTGAACATGCGGACGCTCTCGAGCATGCGGCGACTCTCATCCAGACCGCCCTTGAGGTACATGGTGATCATGCCACCGCCGGCGGGGCTTCCCTCCAGCCGCATCTGCCGCGAGGCGACGTCGTACTGGGGATGGGAAGGCAGCCCGGGGTAGACCACCCGCTCCACCTTGGGGTGGGACTCGAGCCACGAGGCGATCTTGAGCGCGGTCTCGCAATGTCGCTGCATCCGGATGGCCAGGGTCTTCACGCCCCGAAGGCCCAGGTAGGCGTCGAAGGGGCCGAGGATGGAGCCGACGGAGTTCTGGAGGAAGCGGAGTCGCTCGATCAGGGCCGGATCCTTGGCGACCAGGGCTCCGCCGACCAGGTCGGAATGGCCGCCGAGGTACTTGGTGATCGAGTGCATCACGAGGTCGGCCCCGTGTTCGAGAGGGCGCTGCAGGGCGGGGGTGGCGAAGGTGTTGTCGACGCCGACGAGGGCCCCGTGTTCGTGGGCGATGTCGGCCACCGCGGCGATATCCGTCACCTTCAGGGTCGGATTCGTCGGGGTCTCGACCCAGACCATGGCGGGGGAGTCGCCCCGATCCGCGAGGGCTTCGGCCACGTTGGCGGGATCGGTGGTGTCCACGTAGCGGATGCGGAGTCCCTGGGTTCGTTCGCGAACCTGGGAGAAGAGCCGGTTGGTTCCGCCGTAGAGATCGTCGCCGGCGACCAGGAGGCCGTCCCGATCGAGCAGTTCCAGGGCGGTGGCGATGGCGGCCAGTCCGGAACCGAACGCGAAACCACCGTGGGACACGTCGACCGTTTCGTCCAGACCGGTGCCTTCGAGCGAGGCGAGGGCCCGTTCGAAGGAAAATCGCGTCGGGTTGTGACTGCGCGAATACTCGAAGCCGCGATGGACGCCGGGTGATTCCTGGGCGTAGGTCGAGGACGTGTAGATCGCGGGCATCACGGCGCCGGTGACGGCGCACGTCTCCTGGCCGCCATGAATGCATCGGGAGTCGAAATGAAGGTCGCGATCTTGCACGGGAGAATCCTGGAAGTGAGTGCGGAGAGTGGGGGGAAGAAGGGAAGGACCGAGTGATTCAGCGCAGTTGCTTGCGGAGATAGTTGATGAGGTCCATCTTGGTGATCAGGCCGTAGTAGTGCTGGTGATCCATGACGATCGCGACTCGATCGGCTCGGAAGATCGGAACCAGATCGTTGACGCTCGACTCCGGGGAGATGGTCTCCAGTCGTCGGGTCATGAAGTCACTCACCGGACGTTCGGCGTTGTCGCGGTCATGCACCATCGCCATCAGGATGTCGCCCTCGTCGATGATGCCGGCGACCGTTTCCTCGTCCATGACCACCATCTGGCTGATCGCGTACATGGCCATCCGCTTGATCGCCTGACTGAGTGGGATGTCGGAGGAGAGGACGTAGTCCTCCCGGTCGAGATGGCGGCGACCGATCAGATCGCGGAGATTTCCGTGCGTCTTCCGTTCGATGAATCCCTGGTCGGTCATCCAGTGGTCGTTGAACATCTTGGAGAGATACTTCGCTCCGTGATCGCAGATCAGGGTGACCACCCGCTTGGGTTCGGTCTGAGCCCGGCAGTACTTCAGGGCGGCGCCGAGAAGGGTGCCGACGCTCGAGCCGGCCAGGACGCCTTCCTTCATGAGCAGTTCGCGGGCGACCTCGAAGGCCTCCGCATCGGGCACGGTGATCGCCTCATCGACCAGTTCGAGATCGAGGATCGACGGGACGAAATCCTCGCCCACGCCTTCGACCAGCCATGAACCCGCCTTGATGTCTCGACCTTCATTGACCTTGGGGGCGAGAATGGAGCCGTCGGGATCCGCGAGCACCATTTCGATCGACGGGTCCTGCGATTTGAGGTATCCCCCGATGCCGCTGACCGTTCCCCCGGAACCCACCCCCGCGACGAAGGCGTCGAGGTCGTGATCCATCTGGGCCCAGATCTCGGGTCCGGTGGTGTCACGATGCGCGGCGACGTTGGCGTCGTTGTTGAACTGATCGATGTAGAGGGCGTCGGGATCCTCGGCCGCGAGTCGGGCGGCGATGTCCTGGTAGTACTCGGGGTCGCCCTTCTCGACGTCACTTCGCGTCAAGACGACTTCAGCGCCCATCGCCCGCACGTGCGAGATCTTCTCGTCACTGACCTTGTCCGGGATGACCAGCGTGCACTTGTAGCCCTTCTGGGCGGCGATCAGGGCGAGTGAAAGGCCGGTGTTGCCGGCGGTCGCCTCGATGATCCGGCCCCCGGGCTTGAGCCTGCCATCGCGTTCCGCGGCCACGACCATCCGGATCGCGATTCGATCCTTGATCGAACTCCCGGGGTTCAACGACTCCATCTTCACGAACAGGCGGCAGGGGCCGGTGTCCATTCGCTGAAGTTCCAGCATCGGGGTGTTCCCGACCATTTCGAGGACGTTGCCGAAGACCGGGGCGAAGGATGCGGTGGGCGTGTGCGACACGTGGAAAGTCTCCGTTCTCCACCCGCCGGCGACCAGGCGGGCGAGCGGATGAATGGGGGAATGGCGTGGAAGGCGTATGGTACCGGGGAAGGCGGGCCGGTCCGGCCCCTCGCGAGCCGAAGCTGGTGACGGCACGGGGATTCGATTCTTGGTCGACGATGCTCCGAATCAATCAGGTCCGAGTCCGGTCGTCCGTCTCGCGGAAGCGGCGGGGATGATCCTGGAGACAGGGCCCTCCGGCCTGGAGATCCGGGTCGCCGGCGAGCGGCCGGGAGGAGGCGTTCGGGGCGAGATCGAGACCGCCCTGGATCGTCGCCTGGAGTCCGGCCATCCGCTTCGTCGGATCGTCTCCGGCCTCTCGGAGCTGCCCGGACCGATCATCGACGCGACCGCGGGACTCGGGGGCGACGCGGCGATCGCCGCGGCTTCCTCCGATCGTCCGGTCATCGCCTGCGAGCGGCATCCCGTGGTGCGGGCGTTGCTGATCGACGGCCGGGACCGTGCGATCCGGTCCGGTCTCGAGCCGGCGGAACGGATCGAGATCCACGCGGGCGAGGCGATCGAGATCCTGGAGGCCCCGGCCATGCCTCCCGCCCTGGTCATGCTCGATCCGATGTTCCCCCCCCGAAGACGATCATCGGCGTTGCCCCCGAAACCGATGCAGCGGCTTCGAACGCTGCTGGGCGAGGAACCCGGGGATGTGCACGCCGAGGTTGACGCGCTGCTGCTCGCTGCCGATGCCGCGGGCGCGTCGCGCATCGTTCTCAAACGACCGCCCGATGCGGCCGTGTCCGAGACTCCGATCGGCGCCCCGACCTTCGAGATCTCGACCAGACTGCTTCGATGGTCGGTGTGGGAACGTCGATCCTCGTCCGGCTGAGTCGGAGGGCATGATCGTCGTCTCGAACGGTCGGAAAGGCTTCGGCGCTTCCGTGGCCGCGAACCGGGATCGTTGGTCCGGGGCCGAGTTCACTTCGGTGGGTGGGTCAGCCGGGTTTCGTCCGGTAGTCGACCTGTCGAGCCATGCCCGTCACCGCGTGGTAGAGGTTGTGGCAGTGGAAGAACCACCGCCCGGGGTTCTCCGCGAGGAACTCGATGTCCACGGTGTCGCCGGGAGCGACCGCGACCGTGTCCTTGACCGGGGCGTGGGTCTGGTCCCATCCCTCCGGACTGGTGATCACGCGGTACGAGTGTCCATGCAGGTGCATCGGATGGAACATCATGGTGTCGTTCTTCATCCGGATCCGGACCCGCTGGCCGTACTCGACGTCGATCGGGACCGCGTCGCCGTCCGTGACGTATTCCGTGGGATAGAACTCGCCGCCCATCGACCAGAGGTACTTGTTCATCCGTCCACCGAGGGGCATCGAGTGGAGGGCGATCGGTCCGTCCCCGAGCCGCGTCGGATACGGCGACTTCAAGGCGGAGTAGTCGGTGACTCCCACGGACGGGCCCTGGAACACCGCCCGCTCGGGGTTCGCGGTGGTGGAGGCGTTGGCGGTGTGGATCACCCCCGCGACCTTGTGGACCGAACCAAGGCCGGCGGCGTTCAGGGTGAAGGAGCCGGCCTTTCGAATGGTCACCAGCACGTCGTATCGCTCCGCCACCGCGATCGCGAGGTTGCCGACGGTCACCGGCACCACCGGCNCGCCGTCGGCGGCGATGATTTCGAGGTCGTGGTCCTCGAGTCCGACCTGGAAGAAACTCGACGTGGCGCCGTTGATGATGCGAAGTCGGATCCGGTCACCCACCTTCACGGCCATGGTCCAGGGATCCTGCATCGTCCGGCCGTTCATCAGGAAGCCCGGATGATTGACGTCCACGTTGAAGTGCCGGTCGCCGGGGAAGGTGTAGGTTCCCTTGGAAGCGGGTTTCGCGGCCTCGGTGGCGGGGGCCTCGCCCCGCAGCTGCGCGATCATGCCGGTGGGCGACTGGTTCAGCCAGTCCGAGAGGAAGACGGTCACGTCGTGGTCGTAGTCGTGGTCGGGTCGTTTCTCTTCGATCACCAGGGGGCCACTGAGACCCTGCTGTTCCTGGAGTCCGAAGTGGGAGTGGTACCAATAGGTGCCGGCCTGGCGGATCGGATACTCGATGAACACCGAATGGCCCGGTTGCAGGGGGTACTGGGTGACTCCGGGGACACCGTCCATGTAGTTCGGCACCACCATCCCGTGCCAGTGCAGGGTGGTCGGGGTGTCAAGCCGGTTGTTGATCAGGGTGCGGAAGGTGTCGCCTTCGGTGTAGCGGATCTCCGGACCGGGGATCGACCCGTTGATGCCGATCGCCGCGGTGGGGACGCCGAANGGACTCACGGTCATCGATTCGATGTCGAAGGTCCGGTCCGGCTTCGGGGCCGCGAACAACGAACCCCGACGGTCGGGACCGACGGGGGGGGTGTCCACCGCCGAGGGTGGGCGGGAAACCACCGCGGCATCCAGAAGCGAGGCGGTGCCGGCGGTGCCGGCAAGGCCGGCGAGGATCGCGGTCCGACGTGAGCATGCGATGGCCGATTTGGAGTTCTGGGTCATGGTTGACGAGCCTTCCCATGTGACGGACCGTGGTTTGAAGATCGGTGAACCCGCAATGTAACCGTGAGCATCAGGCATCGATCGACTACCCTGACGCCATGTCCGTGCCGTGGTTCCATGTCGAAGCCCTTCCCGGGTCGNGCGAGATCGTCCTGCTCGACAAGAAGGAGGCGAAGCACGCCCTCGGACCGCGCCGACTCGGCGATGGTGACGAGGTGGTCGTCTTCGACGGACAGGGGTCGTGGGCATCGGCCCGGATCGGCAGTCGCGACGAACGAGGTGGCCTCGAACTCGTGGTCGGCGATCATCACCAGGCTGTGAGCGAGAACCCGAGCATCGAGCTTGCGGCGAGTCTTCCGAAGGGTGACCGACTCTCGACCATGCTCGACATGGCCACGCAGCTCGGGNTCGCGNCGTTCACACCGCTCAAGTGCNCCTTCAGCGTCGTNAGNCTCGACCGCAAGCGGCAGGACCCGACCGAGCGGTGGACCCGGATCATGGTGGAGGCGTGCAAGCAGAGTCGNCGGGCGACCCTGCCCGNCATCGGNCCCGAGTCGACGCCGGCNGCCGTGATCGATCGGGCGGCNGCGGAGGGNGCNACCGTGATCGTCGGCGACGCCGCCGGCGAATCGCCCGTGGAAGTCGCCGCCTCGGCTGGACGCGTGGTCGTCCTGGTCGGGCCCGAGGGCGGCTTCAGCCCGCCGGAGCAGCAGATGCTTCTCGACGCCGAGTCTGCGGGGAGCATTCGGCGGGTCGCGATCGGTCGAGGGGTGCTTCGGGTCGAGACCGCGGCCGCCGCCCTCGTCGCCCTGGTTCGAGCCGCTGGATCGGCCGGCCGCCCCGCGGGTTCGGGACCCTGAGTCCGGCATCGGCGGTCATCACATCATCCGTCGGGGCTCGCCGCGGGAGAGGAACCAGCTCGCGATCGGCGACATCACTGAGCCGAACCTCGCACCGGGATTCCGTTCGACGTCCCCGACATTTCCGGCGGGGACGGGTTCGTCTCGGATAGCCTTGGCCGGAGACCTTTCCGATCCCGGAGACCAGTCATGTCCCAGACACTCGAGCCGTCCGTCTCTCGCCGCCGCGTGCTCGGGGCGGGCCTCGCCGGCCTCGCCGCCGCCCCGGTCATCGCCTCCTCTTCGGACTCCCGCGACGATCCCTCCCGGGTGCTTCGGGTCGCCTTCCTCACCGACACCCACGTCCAACCCGAACGGAGGGGCGAACAGGGGTTTGCCGCCTGTCTCGCGCACGTGCAATCACAGGTCGATCGACCCGACCTGGTCATCTTCGGTGGCGACAACGTGATGAACGTCGACGGCGAGGAGGGGCGAGTCCGCGCCAAGCCCCAGCTTGATTGCTGGAACCGCGTGGTCACCGCGGATCTCTCGACCCCGCATCGAACGGTGATCGGCAATCATGACATCCTCGGCCTGGATCCCGTCGACGGTCGAAAGTGGGCCTGCGACGCCTACGGTCTCGACCAAGGTCATTACTCCTGGGACCAGGCCGGCTGGCGATTCATCGTGCTCGACTCGACCAGTCCGAACGTGCTTCGGGGTGGCGATGGTGGGTACAAGGGACTGCTCGACGAGGCGCAGTTCCAGTGGCTCGATCGCACCCTCGCAGGCACCCCGAAGGGCACGCCGGTCTGCATCGTGAGTCACATCCCGATCCTCTCCGCCTGCGTCTTCTTCGACGGCGAGAACGAGAAGACCGGTGATTGGAACGTGCCCGGGGCGTGGATGCATCTGGATGCCCGCCGCCTCAAGGATCTCTTCCAAAAGCACGGGAACGTCGAACTCTGTCTTTCCGGTCACCTGCATCTGGCGGAGGTCGTCGACTATCTCGGCGTTCGCTACGCCTGCGGTGGAGCGGTCTGCGGTGGTTGGTGGGACGGCCCGTACCACGAGTTTTCTCCCGGTTATCTCCTCGTCGACCTGCACGCCGACGGTCGAAATCAGGTTTCCTTCGAGTCCTATGGATGGAAGCCATCCGGGGATTGACCCGGATTTTCATCCGATCGCGGAGTCCGCATGTCCCTTCCGATCTTCGTCGTGGATGCTTTCGTCACCGAGAGGCCTTTCACCGGCAATCCCGCGGCGGTGTGCGTGATGCCCACCGGACACTCGGAGGCGCCGGGAATCGAATCTCGCCTTCAGGGGATCGCCGCGGAAATGAATCTTTCGGAGACGGCGTTCGTATCGCCGCTCGAAGAGTCCGAGCATCCATCGATCTGGTCGCTTCGTTGGTTCACGCCCGGTGACGAGGTCGAACTCTGCGGGCATGCCACGATCGCCGCGGCGCATGCCCTTCGAGAACGCGGCCTTGCTCCGCAGAATGACCCGATCATCTTTCGTACCCGCCACCGGGGTGATCTTCGCCAGACACGAGCGGGTGAGCTGGAGGAGGTGGGCCTTCCCGCAACGCCACTCGAGGAGATCGATGATCCGGATCCTCGTTTGTTCGAGGGGCTCGGCATCGAGGGTGCCCGGGTGGTTCGAACCATGGAGGACGATCTGGTGCTGGTGCTCGAAGAAGCCGCCTCGATTGAAAACATGCGGCCCGACATGCGCGTTCTCGGTGGGGTGAAGGCTCGGGGAATCGCGGTGACCGCCCGGCTCGATCATGATCCGGACGGGGCGGCGGTGGTCAGTCGCTATTTCGCTCCCGGAGTTTCCGTGGACGAGGATCCGGTGACCGGGTCCTTGCATGCGAGCCTCGGTCTGCTTTGGCGCGACGAATTGGGCCCCGCCTTCCTCGCGCGGCAGGCGTCGCCCCGGGGCGGGCTGATACGGGTCGATGCGACTCGAGGCGACGAAGGGGTGGTCTCGATCGCCGGTGCGGCGCGGCTGGTCCTGGTGGGCGCGTTCCTCGGCTGAAGCGGCGAGCGCCGGAACTGTTGGCCCCCGTCAGTCATCGAATCTCCCGGAGCGGCGATTCCGTTCGGCAGTGACCGGGCGGAATGGTGCTTCTCGGGTGGGTCGTCGGATCCGATCCGGGAGTCGAGGCGGGAGGCTAGGAAGCATCCCGGTTCAAGGTCGCCTCGGCGGGGTTCCTTCGGTCGGACGGCTCTTCGCGGGGCGATGTGACGCCACGGTCGCGGGCCACGGCGACGATCCGGTCGCCCGCTCGCCTCGCTCCGACGATGTTCCGTGAAACCGGACCGAGTTCGAGTTCGGCCAGCGGGCCTGAGACATACAGGTGTGAATGCCACCGGAGCGAGGAGTCGACGATGGGGTACCCACAGTCGGCGCATCGGAGCGCCGCCGAATCGATCAGCTCATCGACCATCGTGCCGCCCGGGCGACGAGTCGCGAAGCCGGTCGCGAGCAGGATTCGGTCGGCGGTCAGCATGGTGTCCGGCCCGAGTTCGACGTCGAGGCGGTCATGGAGATCCTCGAAGCCGGTCACCTCACCCTCGTGCCACTGGATCCGATCGCGGGCGATCGCCCGTCGGATCGAGCGGGCCATCTCCGGGGGAACCGAGCCTCGGTGTCGAGCCTTGGTGATCACCGCTCTTCGTCGATCGGGATCGGGTTCGTGGTCGAAACGGATGGTGTACTTCTCGCCGAGCCATCCGGGATCACTGTCGAACTGATGTTCACGCAGGGCGTGTCGCGATGCCAGATGGACGTCGTGGCCTTCGGCGAGAAGGCGGAGTGCCACGTGACCCGCCGAGATGCCGCCGCCGACCACCAGCACCGTCTCCGGCGATGACGGCCACCCGTCGAACCCCGGCTCGAAGACATGGTGGATGCGAGGGTGGGTCCGGGAGGCCCAGGCCGGCCAGGCGGTCTGATCGCTCGCCCCGATCGCCAGCACCACGTTTCGGGCCTCGATGCTTCTTCCGTCCGACAACCGGACGGTGAGGCCGTCATCGTTGATCGAGCAGTTCTCCGCCCGACCCCGGATGTGGAGGTTCGTGAGTCCGAAGTGTTCGGCCGACTGGTTGCAGTGATCGTTGAAGAGCCCGAGGCTGGGTCTTTCGAAGGGGGCGGCGAACAGCCCCGGAGGTCTGCTCCGCCGCTTGCCCGCGAAGCGTTGCAGCGACAGCGGGTCCAGGTCGAGGTGGTGGACCGAGGGGGAGCGAAGATGGGTCATCCCGGTCGTGGCGGTGCAGGTGTGCCATCTTTCCAGCAGTCTGTCGCTCGGATCCACGATGCCCAGACGGTCGGCCGGGATGTCCGCATCCGCGAGCAGGCGGGTGGCGATGTGGACGCCGTGGATTCCGCCGCCGATGACCAGCCAATCCAGATTCATCCGGCATCCTCGGCGGAACCGAACCGAGGCAGGAAGGCGTCGGCCGGCAGGCTCGGATGGATTCCCGGTTGGTCAGGTTGCATTGGCATCCGCACCTTCATGGACCACGGGCAGGCGAACGGAATCCGACGATCCGGAGCGAATCACCCGGCGGCCTGATCGTCTCGGGAGTCAGAGCAGCAGGCGGCCTTGCAGCAGGCGGCCTTGCAGCGGGAGTCAAGACGATGGTTCGTGAGGTGCGCGGTCACGAGGATCACGCCGCCGACCGGCGTCATGAGCAGCCAGAAGAGGCTCATGAAATCTCCGGAATCCGCGGTGGCCACGGAATCATCCGCGTCCGGGCAGCATCCGGCGGTGCAGGATGCGTCTTCGGACACCGTCATCATCACGAGGCCCGCAGTCTCGGCCGAGGGCGGGGCCGTTTCTTCGGCGGCACAGCACGCGGCGACGCAGGGAGGGTCGAGATCGACGTTCTCGATGGCCGGAGTCGCGTCCGCGATCATGGTCGACGCATCATCGTCACTGGAACAGCACGACGCGGTGCAGGCCTGGTCCTCTTCATCGGCCATCGACATCGAGGTCGTCTCTTCGGGCACGGTGAACATCGCGTTCGATGACTCGGAGTCACAGCATGCTGCCACGCAGGACGACTCGCCACCGAGGGCGACGGTCATGATGTTCGTCTCGGCGGGCGTGGTGTTCGCGGCACACGGAGTCGGGCAGCAGTCCTCGGGGCCGGCGAACGCCGCGAAGGAAATGAGCCCGAGGCCCGAAAGCCCGATGATGGTGGGTGCCAGTCGATGATGACGACGCCAGCCGGGTACGAAGGCCAGGAGTGCCAACGCGAGGCAGATCCCGACCATCCACTTGTGGAAAGACGGCTCGGCGAGGAAGCTCAATCCCAGGAGAGGGAGGAAACCGACCACGAAGGGCATGGCCGCACAGTGGATGGCACACAGCACCGATGCGGCGACTCCCAACCAGTCGCGATAGGCCTGCGACGTGAGAGGTTCGAGGTTCGGCGTCACGGAGATGGGCTGGTGCATGGGCGTTTTCTGGGGGTTTGAAATCTGGGTGTGCGAGGGACGGATCTTCCGTCCTCGAAGCCCTGATCGGGTAGCCGGGAGAATCCGGCGTCATGGCATTGGTCGCCCTGCTATTGGCAACCAATTGTCAAGAGTATCGCGGATCCCCCGTCTGTCAATTCCCCCGACCCACCGAACGCGCTCGATCTGGCTCGATCCAGGCCGAGTGACCGGAGGCGGATCATCGGAAAACCACGGTGTTCGCTCTCCTTTCAGGATCTCGATCGGGTCGATCCGGGCCCCATAAACGACGGCCGCCGCCGCCATCAGCCGAGGGCGGTGTTCATTC
>NYWY01000003.1 GCA_002685335.1 Planctomycetaceae bacterium | reverse complement strand
GATGGTGTCGGCGTCCCGGGCGAATTCCGCGGGCGAGTATCCCGCCGCCACGGTGGCGTTGAAGAGCCGGGCGCCGTCGATATGCACATGAAGGTCGTGTTCGCGAGCCGCATCGGCCACGGCTCGGAAACCATCCAGGGTCCAGACGCATCCGCCTCCACGGTTGTGACTGTTCTCGATCGAGAGGAAACGTGATCGAGGGTGGTGAATGTCCGTGTGTCGGATGGAGCTGCGGACCTGATCCGCATCGAAGATTCCCCCGGGCCCGTCAAGACCCAGCACCATGCAGCCGGACAGCGCGGCCGGTCCGCCGGTCTCGTAATGGATGATGTGGTTTTCGCGGTGGGTGATGATCTCGTCACCTCCCTGGCACACGCAACGGATCGCGAGCTGGTTGGCCATCGTCCCGGAAGGCGTGAAAAGGGCCGCTTCCTTGCCGAGAATTCCCGCGATCATCTCCTCGAGTCGCTGAACCGTCGGCTCATCGCCGAGGACATCATCGCCGAGGGGAGCATGGCGCATGGCGTCCCACATCTCGGGGGTCGGGTGAGTGACGGTGTCGCTGCGAAGGTCGATTTCGTTCTTGATCATTGGTTCGGCTGGTTGGACTTGGTGGCTCCGGGATCCGGAGTCTCGTTGACGGGGTCGACGGAAGAATCGAGCGGGTCCTCGGTGCGGGTCGGAGTCGAACTCGGCGTGGTGCTCGACGTGACGGTCGTGACGGTGTTGTTGTTGACCGTGACGTTGGTCGGGTTCGCCGAAGGGGGGGCGTCGATCTTTCCGCTGACCACGGAGGAGTCCCGTCCGGTCACCAGGTCACCGACCAGCGTGGTGAGAAGCCCGTCGAGGACGGATTGCGCGGGTGGTGAGATGCCCACGACGTTTTCCGCGGTGAGCGATCCCTGCCCGGTGGTTTGCCAGGCGAGCTCGCCGCTCGGACCGTGCCAGAGTTGAAGTGAACTCTCGGCCGAGATCCAACCGGTCCTGATGAAGGTCAGGCCGGTGAAGGTGAATCGGCTGGCATTGTCGGTGCTGAGGGAGATCAGCCGGGGAAGCAGGAGATACTCGACCTCGAGGATGCGGGCGATCTCCGCGAGGGCCTTCGGATCCGGAATGCCGGTGGGATCGATGCTCGCGTAGATCTTCTGAAGCTCTTCGGTCTTCCCTTTTCGCACGGTTCGACGGGCCACTTCCTCGTGCGACACCACGGTGAACACCTCCGCCTTCTTGTCCTGCGGGAGCAGGCTGAATGGCCGGTAGTCCACCCTGAAAGCCTTGTCCAACGCCATGTCGACCACGATCGCGCGTCCGTGATTGGCACTCGAGAGCGAGGGAAGCACGGCACATCGTGGCGGTTCCGCGAGGAGCAGCTCATTCGGATCGCCGAAATCCAGATATCGCTCGGCCCGGGTGGTCACTCCGATCTCGATCGAAGGGCTCGCGCATCCTCCCAGCAGGAGATGGGGGAGGACGGCGAGGAGGAGCGTGTAGATTTTGATCCATCGAGGCATTCCGGGAGGATACTGCCAGAGGGTTTCAGAAGGGCTCGCTGAACGCCGCATCGGCGCGGCGTTCGATCGGTATCAGGGTCATTCCGCCGACGGCTTCGACTCGTAGTTCGTAGACCTCGCCGGGTCGCATGGGCTTGTAGACGGCCTCGCCCTGGGCGACGCGAACGCCGGCGGCCCGGGCGGCCTCGGGATCGGTGGCGATTTCCCAGAAACGACTCCAGATGGCCTGCTCGAATCGAGCCTGATCTGTTCCGGCGTACCCGTCGGGCACGCCCCCCGGGGTGTCGATCGGGATGCCGTCCCGGGGAGGCATGGCGTCAGAGTAGATCCGGCGTAGAAGGACGAGGGTTCGGTCTCGGAAGGGATCATCCCCCGTGGCGACCTGTTCGGTTGGAAATCGGGCCGTCCAGGCGTCCAGATGAACCACTTCCCCGGGGAAGTTCATCTCTCGACGCCCGAGTTCTCTTCCTTGATCGTCCATTTCGATGAAAAGGAGGGTGGTCCGCGGGTCTTCTCCGGAGGCCCCTTCCTCCTGATCGAGGACTTCGAGCCTGGCGATCCGGCGATCTCGCCCCAATCGTTCGATGGCCGCTTCGCGGACGGCGATTTCAGCCGCCATTTTCGTCTCCAAAGCCGCAATTTCGGTCCGGAGCCTCGATTCCTTGTCCAGAGCCCACCAGGCAAACCCGCCGATGAGTACGCCACCGACCACCACGACCATGGCACTGATGCGAAACGCAGCGGCGGCCATGGCCGTTGGATTGGGTAGGAGGACACCACGGAGCATGGATCTTCGGTCGCTCATCCGGGAAACATCGGCCCGAGATTGGCTCGAACGTGCGAAAACCGCCGATATCGACCAAGTGTCGATGTGCATCGAAACAACTGCAAGGACGACCAGGGACCCTGATCCGGGACCGCGAGGTCGCGCCCGCCGACGTGGCTCCTGGTGCGCCGGCCTGCTGATGCCGATCGGTGTTCTCCTCGCCGGGGCGGCCGCCGCGGGGGACGGAGACGAACGAATCGTTCGTCAGCTTGGCTTCGAGGAGCGGGCGACCACCGACTGGTCCCATGTCTTCGAGCAGGCACCGGGCCTGCCGCGTCGAGGCCTCTTCTTCGATGCCGTGGTCGATGAGTCCGTCCGCCACCGGGGCCAGTCGAGCCTTCGTCTGGAACTCGAAGGTGGATCCATCTCCTATCGCATGCTGCCGGAGGCGGCCATCCCGCTCGAGTCCGATGCCGACTACCGGATCTCCGGCTGGATCCGGACCGAGGGGCTGGAAAACGCCCAGGCGAGACTCGAACTTCGAATCGTCGACGGCGACCGGATGAAACTGATCAAGGACACCAGCGAGTCCAAGGATCCGGTCGCGGAAGCCACGGTCGAGCTTCTGGTGGGAAGACCCGGTCCGATTCGAGACGGTTGGATGCAGACGGTCATCGAGATCGATACCGGACAAGCCCGATACGCCGAGGTGCGTGATCCACGTCTCTTCCTGTCGCTTCAGGTCGTTCAGCCGGGATTCGATCGGGAGGACGAACTCCTGGGCGGACGAGTTGCACGGGTCCGAGTGGAGGATGTGGGTGGTCGTGCCTGGTTCGACGACCTCCAGGTCAGTCGGACGCCTCGATTGAGACTGGTCAACCGGAAACCCGGGGGTTTTCATCGTGAAGGGCGGCCGGTGGTGATGTCCGCCATCGTCGATGATCCTTTCGAGGATCTGATCCCCGCGATCTTCGAAGTCCGCGATCTCGACGGAACGATCGTCGAGCGACGACGGATCGAGGTCGAAGCGGATCGCCGTTTCGAACTGGAATTCACGCCGCAGACTCCCGGATGGTTCGAGGCGGATCTCAAGATCGAAAGCGGCGGTCCAAATGATCGGCAGACCGTCCGCATGATCGTGCTGCCCGACACTCCGGACGCCCGTTCCAACGATGTGCCGCGGCTGGGGGTCTCGCTCTCCGGTTGGACGCCTGAAACCCTTGGAGCGCTGGAAGAATCGCTGGAACATTTCGATCCCGGAGTGATCGAGTTTCCGATCTGGCCGGTGGATACCGATGATCGTCCGAGCCTGGAGGGGGTCGAACCCCTTCGGTCGACCCTCGATCGACAGCGATTCGCGAATCGCGAGGTCATGCTGGCGATCGATCGATTGCACGGGGGACTGGCGGCACTGGCCCGGGTGGAGCCGGAAGCGGTTCGGGCGGCTCTGACCGACGACGGTCAGGACATCTGGCGGCATGCGATCAAGGACTGGATGCTCCGGCTCGGCACCTCGATCTCGCGGTGGCGAATCGCCGGAGGACCCGCTCCGTCGCCGGCACCGGACCTGCTGCGGGAACTCGCTGACGAATACGTGGCCGATCCGTTGCTTCTGCTTTCGCGTCCGGTCGAATCGAACGGGTCGTGGGGCGGCGACGAACACTACATCATCAGCGACCCGTGGTTCTCGTCCCGATCCTTCCAAGCGATCACCGACGGCCTGCTCAAGGGTGCGACGGTCCGACTTGAGCCGCCTCCGATGAACTGGAGACCTCGCGACCGAGTGGACGAGGCGGCCCGAAGAATCATCGAAGCCTGGGCGTCGGGAGCCCAGCGCATTCTGGCTCCGTGGCGCCAGGAACGCGGCCCCGATGCGAGCATGCTCGCGTGGACCGGTCTCTCCCCGATCCTCGGTGGCCGACGACCGTCCGGGGAGATTCCAATCGGCGCGACGAGTCGGTGTCTGATCGCCAACGACGAACGCGGACCGGTCCTGGTGCTCTTCAGTGACCAGGTCGATCATCCCGAAATGATCCGGATTCCGGTCGGAGATCGCACGATCGAAGTCCGCGACCTCGACGGTCGGATCGAACGGATCACTCCGGTCGACGGGTTGGCGACGATCCGGGTCACTTCGACTCCCCGGGCGATTCTGAAGGCCGAGCCCCTGCCGGTCTCAATCGCCGGATCCATGGAATTCAAGCCCGGTCGGGTCTCGACCGGTCGTGAGGAGCATCCGCTCGAAGTCGTCTTCCGAAATCCCACCGGCCGGGCGGTCGAGGGACGGATGCGACTGTCGCCGCCCCGAGGTTGGACCTTCGAACCCGCAGCACCGGCCTTCGACGTCGAGGCGTTCGGCCGTGCCAGAGTCCCGGTCATCCTGCGCTGGTCCGGGCCACCCGCCCTCGGCCGACACGTGATCCGAGGGGAGGTCGATCTCGCCGACGGTTCGAACGCCAGGGTTCCGGTCTCCCTCGAACTCGAGGTCGACAGTTCACAGCTCCGGCTCGACGCTGATTGGGATCTCGCCCGATCCGAGGATCCCCGGCAGGCTCCGATCATCGTCGCGGTCACCCTGGAGAACATCGGGACTCGGATCATGGACGTGGAGATCACCACGTCGGCCTGGCGGATCGGCCGGGAGCGACGGATCCTCACCGGACTCCTTCCCGGGGAACGACGGGTGAGACTGATGCATCTGAAGGCGGGACTGGATCGGCTTGCCGGGACCGATGTCGGAATCCAGGTTCGAGAGATCGATGGTCCCGAAGGAGTCTCGGTTCGCCTGCCGATCTTCGGAGGGGCCGGGATCGGGGACGCCACCGCGGTGGTCGAACCATGAACGTCGAGTCGAATCCACGCCGGGAGTCAACGCAGGATTCGGGCATCCCGGGGTGTTCGTCCCGCGAGATTCACGAGGGTGATGGAACGAATCCCGGGCTCGGTCACACCGTCGATCCTCCACTCGAGGATCCAACGCGACGGAACCCACCCGCCACTGCCATTGGTCCGGGTCATGCAGGCGAGGTCGATCCAGACCGAGTTCTCGCGACCGTTCGCGGAATCCAGGCGGGTGACCATGTTCTCCTCGATCCGTTGCCGGGATCGGAGGGCGTCGAGGTTTCGTTCCAACTCGTCTCGGGGGTAGCCCGGGGTCTCGACCCGGCCGACGTGCAGCGTGGCGTCGGAATCGAAGAAGTCGATCATGTCCTCGATCCTGCCGTCCACCGCGGCGGCGACCAGGTTCCGGGTGGCCTTGGCCGCGGACTCGCCGCGGGTCTCCACCAGCAGGCCGGTCGTCAGGAATCCGATCGCGAGCAGGAGCACGCCGACCGCGAATCCGACGGGACGACGATCATCCCGGCGGATCGCATGGACGAGGATCGCTGCCGCCAGAAGCAGCAGGCCGATGGAGAGAGGCCATGGATTCTCGAGGATCCAGCGGGTGAACGTTCCGGTTCCGGCTTCCGGTGGCATGATGATCCTCCTGCACGATTGATCCCGGTGGGCGACATTCGAACGGCGATCACGCCGCATCCCTCCATTCAAGCGTAGACCCTTCGACCTTTCAAGGCTCCCGACCGCGTCTCCAGGCCGAATCGATCCATGTCCGAATCCACCGCCTCGCTGACAACCTCCGACCTTCGAATGGACGTTCATCCGACGCCTTCGGAGGCGCTGCTCGAACGAAACCTTTCGATCTTCCGAGCGCGGGATCCCGAGCTCGTGGAACGGATCCTGGCTGCGGATGAGAAGCGGTTGGAGATCGAGGTGGCGGAGGACGGTCATCCGACCGCGCTCTGGGAGGGACGCCGACTGGCCAGCGCCCGGCGTCCGGGAGAAGAGACGATCCGGCAGGTCGACGGCGTCGATCCGGTCACCACCGGACTGGTGGCCGTGGTCGGATTCGGCCTCGGCCAGCACGTCGCGGTCCTGGCCCGTCGTCTCGGGCGATCGGGCATCGTTCTGGTGGCCGAGCCCGACCGGGCGCTGCTGCGGGCGGTGTTCTCCCGGATCGACGCGACCTCCTGGTTGTCCCAGTCCCAGGTCGTCATCACCGACCGCGCGGACGCGGGAGAACTGGGTCCCAAACTCGCCGGTGCGGAAGGCACGATCATGCTCGGGGTGAGGATCATCGAGCATCCGGCGAGTCGGGTCCGGCTTGGAAGTCTGGCGACCGAGATCGCGCAGACCCTCCGGGAACTGGTCGACAACGCCCGCATGAACGTGGTCACGACGCTGCTCCGCTGCGTCGGCACGCTCGAGAATCAACTCGGAAACCTTCCGCGGTTCTCGTTGGGAGCGGGAGTCGAGGATCTTCGCGGCATCGCCCGTGGTCGGTTGGGCGTGGTGGTCAGCGCCGGTCCGAGCCTGCGTCGGAACATCGAAGAACTGGCGCGTCCGGGCGTTCGTGACCGTTGCGTGATCATCGCGACCCAGACCACCCTGAAGCCTCTGCTGGCGAAGGGGATCGCCCCGCATTACGTCACCGCGTTGGATTATCACGAGATATCCCGCCGCTTCTACGAGGGGATCGATCCTCGTGCGATCGAGGACACCGAGCTGGTCATCGACTCCAAGGTGAACCCGGTGGTTCCCGAGGCCTGGCCCGGACGGGTGCGCTGCATCCCCTCCAGCGAGATCGATGGGATTCTGGGAAGCCACGCTCGAGGCGGCACCGCGTTTCCGCCGTGTGCGACCGTGGCTCATCTCTGCCATGCCCTCGCCCGGCACATGGGCTGCGACCCGGTCGCCCTGATCGGACAGGATCTGGGTTTCACCGATGGCCTCTACTACGCCCCGGGCAACGCGATCCACGATGTCTGGAATCCGGAGTTCGGCGACTTCAACACCATCGAGACGATGGAGTGGGAGCGGATCGTCCGGCACCGGGGAATGCTTTCGACCCGAGAGGACGTTCACGGACGGCGGATCTTCACCGACGTCCAGATGCTCACCTATCTGAGACGATTCGAGACCGTTTTCCTGGAAGACGAGCGGCAGGGCCTTCGGGTGATCGATGCGACCGAGGGCGGAGTACGGAAGTCACGAACCGAACTGGCGACGCTGGCCGAGACGATCGAGGCCGAGGCGAATCCCGACACCTCTCCGATCGCACTGCCTCAAGCCACCGACCCCGGGATCGATGCCGCGATCATCCGCCAGCACGTGGTCACGATCATGAGGGAGGTCGACACGATTCGTCAGGCTTCCGTCCGTGCCGGGGGGATCCTGCGTCGGATGTTGGACGATCAGGATGACCCCCGCCGAATGGATCGGCACTTCAAGGCCCTGGGCGAGGCTCGGCAGGTGGTCGACGCCCACGACCGGGCGAGGCGGATCACCGATCTGGTGAATCAGATCGGGGTCTACAAGCGTCGACGTGCCGACCGCCTGATCTCCCTCGACCGTTCCAGTGATCCAGTGGCCCGACAGCGGCTTGAACTCGACCGGGACGTGGTGAACGTGGACTGGATGGGAGAAGCGGCGTCCCTGCTCCACGGGATGCTCGAACGCACGCTGACCCAGATCGACACCGGGGTCCGACCGGAACCGGATCGGACGGAAGCGGACCTCGAACGGGCGGCGGGATTGACTGGGGATCAGGGCAGAGAGCGACGGGTGATCGCGGTGGTTCCCGTGGATCCGGAACGTGGCGGCATCGGGGTTCGTCGCCGACTCGACGAGCCGGTCGGTGGTCGACCCCTTCTGCAACGCACGCTCGAGCGACTTGGCCGCAGCACCGAACTCGCCGGGATCGTGGTGCTGGTGCCGGGGGCCTTCGACCTCGATTCGATCATCGATCGAACCCGCATCGATCTTCCGGTGGAATGTCGACGGCTCGCCGGAGGCGTGTTCGGTGAAGGACATCAGGCCGTTCGAGCGGCGAGAATCAACGCATCGTCCGCCTGGCGGGGTGGCATCCAGGGGCTGACCGTCTACGACGAAGTTCTCGCGCCCGGACCGACCCTGGAGGCATTGGAGGCGATGGAGGCGGATGCGGCGGTGCTCGTGGGGCCGGACTGGGCGTTGGTGGCGATCGATGGTGACTTCGGTGTGGACGAGGTGGTCCGACGACACCGTGACCGCCCGAGCACGCCGTTGGTCTTCGTACAAGCGCCTCCGGGGATCGGCTCCTGTCTGGTCACTCCCGAACTTCTGCGATCCTTCGCGGGGACCACCAGTCGTCGAGCGTCGATCGGTCATCTCCTTGGATACCGATCGGACCGCCCCGAAGGCGACCCGGTCGCCAACCACTCCTGCGTGGTCGCCCCGGCGCGAATCCGGGACGCGGTGGGTCGGTTCATCCCCGATTCACCCCGCCGATCCGCTCGACTCGAGGAGATGCTTCGCGGATGCGACGACCAGGCGACCGATCCGTGCGATTTCGTCTCGGGCCTCGAAGCCGGCGCCGACCGACCGCGGGCTGAAGTGCCGGCGGTGGTGCGGGTCGAACTCGGAACCGAACGGATCGCGGAGAGCCCGAGCATTCCGGATGGGAGATCGATCGTGCGAGAATCGATGGACCAGCGGAGGTTCCGGATGCTGGTCGAGGAGCTCGCCGAACCCGGTGACGTGGTGATGGTCTTCGACGGGGTCGGCGATCCGATGCTGCACCCGGAATTCGACGTCTTCGCCCGGATCGCGATCGATGCCGGTGTCCGGCAGGTTCGGATCAGGACGGATCTCGTCGCTTCGGACGAAGCGATCGATCGACTGGTCGCGGCTCCCATCGAAGTGGTGGAGGTGGATCTCGACGCGGAGACGGCGTCGACCTGGACCGCCGTGCACGGCCGGGACGGTTTCGATCAGGTCCGACGAAACCTCGAACGGCTGGTTCTGGAACGAGCGGTGCTCGGTGATCTTGATGACCTTCCGCATGAACTGCGAACGTCGCTTCCCTGGATCGCACCCCGCCTCCAGCGCCGAGCGGAGACGATCGAGGAGATGCCGGAATTCTTCGAACGCTGGCGCCAGCGGCTCGGGACCGCGGTGATCGACGGTCCCGTGCGGTGGCCGGAGGATCAGGCGGTTGCACCCGATCCGCTCAGTCCGACTCATCCACCATCCGGACGGGACCGGATCGTGGCGGAGTCGAGGATGACGATCCTGAGCGATGGAACGGTGCCCGTTCTGGAGACCGATCTGCGAGGCGAACGGTCGGTCGGCCGAGTGGGGGAGCGTTCGCTGACCGAACTGTGGCGTGACCTCGTGGAGGCTCGTCGATCGTATGAGTCGCAGACGGGTGCGCCGCCGACTCCCTGGAGGGCGGGATGAACCAATCGGAGGTCGATCGACCGGATCCACGGGCTTCGGATGGCGTGGCCACCGCGGTGGTCATCGGTCGGGCCGGCAGCAAGGGACTGCCTGGAAAGAACGCATTGCTGGTGGGCGGGACGCCGATGATCGGTCGAAGTGTCGCACACGCACGACAGGCCCGGACGATCGGGCGAGTGCTGTGCTCGACCGATGGAGCCGAAATCGCGGCCGCCGCGGAAGCCGCGGGGGCGGAGATCGTGCGGCGCCCCGAGTCACTGGCGGATGATCACGCCACCGTCGATTCCGCGGTGCGACACGCGGTGGAGACCGCGGGGGACACCGCGGACATCGTGGTCGTGCTCTACGGAAACATCCCGATCCGGCCGGACGGCCTCCTGGATCGGGCGGTCGATCGACTGGTGGCGACCGGGGCGGACAGTGTCCAGAGCTATTCGCCGGTCGGGAAGCATCATCCCTGGTGGACCTGTCGACTGAGCGAAGACGGGCAGGTCTCACCCTGGGAACCGAACAACGCCTACCGACGCCAGGATCTCCCTCCCGCCCACATCCCGGACGGAGGCGTGATCGCGGTCACTCGTGGCTCCCTCTTCACGGTCGAGGACGGGCGACCACACGCGTTCCTCGGTGAGGACCGACGCGGTGTGATCAACCCCGAAGGTTCGGTGGTGGATGTGGACGACGAGATCGACCTGCTGGTCGCCGAAGCGATGATCGCGCGTCGCGCGAACGCGAGCGATCGGACCGGTGAACGGGAATGACCAGCGAACGACCCGAGGTTCGTGTGGGCACGCGTCGGATCTCCGCGACCGAGACGCCGTTCCTGATCGCGGAGATCGGCGTGAATCACGATGGCGAGGTCGCCCGTGCGATCGAACTGGTCAGGGCGGCGGCCGCCGCCGGGGCCGACGCGGTCAAGTTCCAGTGGTTCGAGGCGAAACGCCTGGTGGGCGATTCCGGCGCCACCGCCGCGTATCAGCGACGGTCCGGGGTCTCCGACCAGAAGGCGATGCTGGCATCCCTGGAGCTTGGGCGGGAGGAACTCTCACTGGTGGTCGACGCGGCCCATGATCATGGAATCGCCGCGATGGTGACCGTCTTCAGCACCGAACTGGTCGAGTCGGCTCGGACCCTCGAATGGGATGCATGGAAGACCGCGTCCCCGGATCTCGTGCACCGCCCGTTGCTCGAAGCCCTTGCGGCCGATGGGCGACCGTTGTTCGTTTCGACCGGGGCTTCGGATCTGTCGGAGGTCGTCCGGACCGATGAATGGTTTGCCTCGACGCCGCTCGCGTTCCTCCACTGCGTGAGTTCGTATCCCACGCCTGAGGACCAGGCGGACCTCGCTGCGATTCGGGAGATCGTGGAGGCGACCGGGCGTCCCTGCGGTTACAGCGATCACACGGCCCTGGAGACCACCGGTGGCCTCGCGGTGGCCGCGGGTGCGTGCGTGCTCGAGAAGCACCTGACCTGGTCGCGTACCGCGACCGGCCCCGATCACGCGGCGAGCATCGAGCCGGAGGAATTCGCCCGTTACGCGGCCTTCGTTCGACGGGCCCATCTCGCGCTGGGAGACGGGGTGAAGGCGATGGGGGAACTGGAGCATGATGTCCGGAAGGTCGCGCGTCAGTCGGTGCGAGCCGCCTGCGATCTCGAAGCGGGGACCCTGGTCTCCGAGACGGATCTGGTGGTCAAGCGTCCCGGAGACGGGCTCGAGCCCTGGCGGATGTCGGAGATCATCGGGCGTCGACTCGCCCGGGGACTTCGAGCGGATGAACCGATTCAAGAACGAGATCTGACCGCGGAGAGGATTCCATGACCCGCCGCATCGCGATCGTGACCGGTACCCGCGCGGAATTCGGTCTCCTCCGGTCGACCATCGCCGCGGTGTCGGCCCATCCGGGCCTGGAGGCCTGCGTGCTCGCGGGGGGGGCCCACCTGCTTCCACCGGCGGAGACGATCGACGAGGTCCGGGCGGCGGTCGACGTCGCGGCGGAAATCGAGATGCAGCGGCCGGGGATCGTGGGACGCCTGGCCGATGCCCGGGCGGTGGGACGAGGAACCATCGGATTCGCCGAAGCCCTGGAACGCCTCCGCCCTGATCTTGTTCTGGTTCTCGGTGATCGGATCGAAGCCTTCGCAGCCGCCACCGCCGCCGCAGTGGGGGGGATCGCCCTCGCCCATGTGCACGGGGGTGATCGGGCGGAGGGAGTGGCCGACGAAGCGATGCGGCACTCGATCAGCGATCTCTCCGATCTGCACTTCGCCGCGACCCGGACCAGCGGGGACCGCCTTCGGCGGATGGGCCAGCCGCCGGAGTCGGTGTTCGTGGTCGGCTCGCCGGCCGTCGACGGGTTGCACCGGATGCCGGTGTTGTCCGACGCCGCGTTCGAGGCCCTGGGATCCCCACGTCTGGTGGTGCTTCACCATGGAAGCGGCCTGGAGATCACGGACGAGGATGCCTGGAGTGCCGCGGTGCTCGACGCCGCCGTCGCCCACGGTGCGACGCTGGTCGTTCGACCCAACCACGATCCCGGGAGCGATCGCGTCGCGGCGGCGATCGATCAACGGGGCCGGATCAAGGAACTTCGAGTCGTGGATCATCTGCCCCGTCCCGAATTCGTGGGACTTCTTCATCGGGTCGAGGCGATCGTGGGAAACTCGAGCGCGGGATTGATCGAAGCGGCGATCGTCGGATGTCCGGCGGTGAACGTCGGGCCCCGGCAGGCCGGTCGGGAGCGACCATCGACGGTGCTGGACGTGCATCGACCGATTCCGGGAATGGTCGAGCGGGGAATCGAATCGGCGATCGCGATGGATCGCACGCCTCGTCATCCCTACGGAGAGAACGGGGTCGGAGAACGGATCGCCGCGATCCTCGCGGAGTGTTCGCTTCCTCGACCGCGAAAACGACTCGCGTACTGACCTCGGTTCGCGCGACGTCGTACCCTGCGGGATCCGCCACGGAGAACCGTCATGCCGACGAATCGCGCCACCTTCGAACTTCCCCTCCTCGTCGACACGTCCGATCGCTGGGCCGACATGGTCCTCGAGCACCCGGAAGCCTTGCTGAACGACCACGCGCACCTCGAGAAGAAGGCCGCGCAGAACGCGCTCGAACTCCTGCACCGCTGGCCGGAGCCCTGCCCTCCGGAGAACTGGGTGGTCTCGATGACCGCGGTGGCGAAGGACGAGGTCGAGCATCTGGCTCTGGTCGTCCGACTCCTCGCCCGGCGGGGTGGAACGCTGACCAAGGCGCATCGCAACGATTACGCTCGCGCCCTGCGGGCCGAGATTCGTCCCGGAGGCGAGATCGAGACCATCGACCGACTCATGGTCTCCGCCCTGATCGAGGCGAGATCCTGCGAGCGTTTCGAAATCCTGTCCCGGTGTTGTCCGGAGGAGGCGCTGGCCAAGGTCTACCGAGGTCTCTGGGCCAGCGAGAAGGGCCACTATCTCTCCTTCATCGACCTGGCCCGTCAGGTGGCCGCCCGGACCGATGAAGCAGACAGCGTGGAAGTCCGCTGGTCGGCGATGCTCGAAGCCGAGGCCAGGATCATCACCGCCCAGCGTCCGGGACCCCGGATGCACTCCTGGATCGACTGACTCTCGTCGTTCTCGGGCCCTGGAAACCGTGGTTCTCGATCCAGATCGTTCATTCCGCAGGTTCGGACCGGGTTCGAACCCTCGGTCCTGCTTCACGCTGGAGCCGGACGGACAGGTGGCCGAGGATCCCTTCGAAGCCGTTCACTCCGAACGGTGCCGGACCGTCTACGTCCGGCGAGCACACCTACGGTCGGAGGGCACGATGGATCATGGGCATCAGGTTGGTGAAAACGGTACGGCGATGGCTGCAGTTCAGAACATCAGTCACATCGCGACCCTTCCCGAAGTCACGGTTCAGATCATTGAAATGGTGGAAGATCCCCGTTCCAGTGCTCGCGACCTTCATCACTTGATCGCCGCGGATCCCGCACTCACCGCTCGCATGCTCAAGGTCGTCAATTCGGCCTTCTACGGACTCCCGCGGCAGATCGCCTCGATCAACCGCGCGGTCTCGCTCCTCGGACTCAACGCGGTCAAGAACATCGCGGTGGCGGCGAGTCTCGCCAAACTCTTCCGAGGTGGAAACATCGGCCCTCACTTCGATGCCCACGATCTTTGGACCCACTCCTGCGCCACCGCGGCGGCCGCCAAGGCCGTGGCGGAGATCAATGGTCGCAAGGGTGCCTCCGACGAAGCTTTTCTCGCCGGACTCGTGCACGATGTCGGAATTCTGGTGGAACTTCAGCACGATCGCGCCCGTTTCGCGGCCGCGATCGAACAGGCGGCCGAAGGTGCCGATCTCCGCGAGGTCGAACGAATGACCCTGGGTGAGACCCACGAAGGTTTCGGAGCCGCGCTCTGCCAGCATTGGAAATTTCCCGCCAGTCTGACCTGGGTGGCCGGGCATCATCATGATCCGCTCACCGTCCCCACCGCCAATCGAGACCTGCCGTTGATCGTGCACGTCGCCGACCAGATCGCGGGTGAGGTTTCCGGTGGATTCACGCTCGATCTCCGGGCGGACGGCCCGCTTCCGGAGGTGTTGGATGCCCTTCAGATCGGGGAATCAGGCCTGGTGACGGTCCGAAACGCGGTGCTGGCGGCGCTCGACACCGGAGACGAGATGCTGGCCGCGGCCTGACTTCCACGCGTCGACCGCCGCGTCCGGGCTACGATTGGGGCATGTCCACCTACCGTGTCGATTTCGGACGTCCGATCGCCCTGTTCCCCATGCCTGGGGTGCATCTGCTGCCTCATGCGGTGACGCCGTTCCACATCTTCGAGCCCCGGTATCGACAGATGATCGAGCATGCGCTCGCGGCGGGGAACGGCGACCTGGAACGCGCCGATCCCATCGGACTCGCGGTCATCGAGGAAGCCACGAACGAAGATGGCCGCACATCCCTTCGGGACGCGGTCTGCGTCGGTCGGATCTCCCGGGTCGAGCGATATGAGGACGGACGCTTCGATGTCATCGCGCACGGGATCTGTCGAGCGAGGATCGACGACCTCGATCCACCGGACGGCGACCGGCTCTATCTTCGAGGCTGGCTGAGGCCCCTGGAGACCGACACCGGGGTCGGGCCGGCGATGCCCGAGATTCGCCGGACGATTCGCGGCCTGTTGAGGAATCCGAGACTGAGTCGACTCAGCCACGGAGATTTCGCGCGTCGACTGATGGCGAGGGAGGAGGTCCCCACCAACGCGGCCCTCGACCTCATCGGCTTCGCGGTGCTGCACGATCCCGATCTCCGGTACGAACTGCTGGCGGAGGCGGACTGTCGGCGGCGGGCCGCGGCCCTCACCCGTGAACTTCAGGAACTGGACCGACTGGTCTCACTCGTCGACCGGCAGAGTCCGGGCGAATGGCCGAAGGGTCTGAGCTGGAACTGAACCCCGATCCGTCAGGCCGGGGATCAGCCCGGAATCGCGGGCGCCGCATCGAGTGACTGGTTCCAGATCCGAACCTGTTCGGCGTGGGGTTCGATCACGGTCGAAGGGTCTCCGATCAGATCGATCGTGATGATCCGTTCGTCCGGCTGAATCGCATTCACCACGTCCTGGCCATCGATCACCACGGCGAAGATGGGATAGACGAAGGTAAATCGCTCGCTCTGCGGCTTGGTGGTCACGAAGAATTCGTTGGGACGGACCGGCGCTCGGACGTCATCGGCCACGCGGAGCAGGCCCACCATGCCGCCGCGGTCGTAGCGAAGATCGGGGGAGAACTCCGGAAGCAGGTGGTAGCCGGGATTCCAGCGGCGTTCGTCGCTCGCATAGGGGTTCCCGACCTGTCGAATGACCTTGGAATGTCGGTAGAACGACTGGCCGTCGAAGAACCCACGTTGCACGAGATTGACGAAGTTGGCGCAGGAGAGGGGGGCCTCGTCGGTCTGCAGTTCCATGGTGAAGGCGCCGCGGTCGGTTCGAACCACGGCTTGAAGCGGGCCGGTCCAGGTCGTTTCCTCACTCGCCGGCCCATTCTCGGGTCCGGCGGGCGGGACAGCGGCGCGATCACACCCCACGAAGGTCAGGGTGGCGAGGACGCAGAGGGCGGTGGTGGTTCGGACGAAACCCGACATGGTGATCTCCGGCAAGGACGTCTCGTTCGAGAATACGCGAAGCGGATCAGGCGTCGGTCGCGATCCGGACGCCTTCGACCGACCGTACCCGGAAGCAATCCGGCCGATGATCGAAGCGGGCGAGGAACGCCTCTTCGATCGCGGTCTGCACGACGTCGACGCAGGAGGCATCCGTCAGGACGATGGCGGCTCCTCCGAACCCGCCTCCGGTCATTCGAGCCCCGAAGCAGCCGGAATCCCGAAGCTTCGAGGCGGTCTCCACGATGAGATCCAGTTCCGGGACCGAAACCTCGAAAAGGTCGCGAAGGGAGGCGTGCCCCTCGAGCATCACCGAGCCGAGGCCGGTGAGATCGCCGCGTCCGAGCATCCCGATCGCTCGTTCGACCCGAGCGATCTCGTCGACGACGTGACGGGCTCGACGGCGATCGACGACATCCACGTTGATCGAGTCGAGCATCTCGACGCTGGTATCTCGCAGGGAACCTCCGAGGGCCGCGACCACCCGTTCGCAGGCCGCTCGGCGATCGGCGTAGCCACCGTCGGCGAGTCGATGCGAGACTCCGCTGTCGACCAGCAGGAACGCGAGCTGATCGTCGCTCGGAAGAGGTACCGATTCGTACTCCAGCGTCCGGCAGTCGATGCGAAGCGCGGCATCGGCTTCGGCTGCGGCGGAGACCAGCATGTCCATGATTCCACATGGCGTCCCGACGAACTGGTGTTCGGCCTGCTGGGCGTCCCGGGCGAGCCGCAGTGGATCATCGGGGTCTGTACCGGAATGGACGGACCAGGCGGCGCCGGCGGCGACTTCGATCGCCGCGCTGGAGGAGACGCCGGCCCCGGCGGGAATCTCGCTGGTGACCAGGATCGACCACGGCCGGTCGGTTCCTCCGCACGCGGCGATCACGCCGAGCAGGTGGTTGGCGAAACGCTGCTCCGGGACATCGATCGGATCCCGCGGTGGGGGACCGTCCCAGGCGGCTTCGATCCCCAGGTCGGGAGCGGCGATCGTCGTCCGGCCGTCGTTCGAGGCGGCGATGGCGACCGCGGCTCGTCGATCGATCGCCATGGGAAGAACCACGCCGTCCAGGTAGTCGACGTGCTCGCCGATGAGATTGATCCGACCCGGGGCGTGGGCGACGACCGGCATGGATCCGAAGCGTTCCTGGAAAAGTCTTCGGGCTTCACGCGCGATTCGAGGATCGGATTCCGGGTTGTCTGGAGTCGGAGTCATGTTTGGGTACGGTATCTCCGGAAGACCCCGGCCTCTCTCACTTCTGGAGATTCGATGCGCGGACTGGTGATCTTCGACGTCGACGGCACGCTTTCGCTCACCAGCGAAGTGGATGACGACTGCTGGAGGGACGCGGCCCGGGAGGTCCTCGGGGTGACGTCCATGAGCACCGATTGGTCGACCTACAGCCATTCCACGGACGAGGCGATCGCGACCGATCTGATTCGTCGCGGCACCGACCGGATTTCGGTGGATGATCTGGTCCATCGTGTTCGCGATGTCTTCGCCGACGGAATCCGGGAATCACTGGGGCGGGATCCGGGCCTTTTCCGTCCGGTTCCCGGATCGCCGGGTGTCTTCAAGGCGTTGACCGACCAGGGATGGTCGGTGGCCATCGCCACGGGCGGATGGCGGGTGACGGCGGAAATGAAACTGGCGGCGGCGGGCGTCCCGTTCTCCGGCGTTCCCGCCGCCCATGCGGATGACGCGCACCCGCGGGAAGAGATCATCTCGATCGCGGCTCGAAGGGCGATGGCCGAGGTGTCGCACCGGATTCCCACGGTCTACGTGGGCGACGGAATCTGGGACGTGAAGGCGGCGGCGAGACTGGGAATCGGCTTCGTGGGAATCGGTGAAGCCGCCTCGGCGGACCGCCTTCGAGGGGCTGGAGCCGAGGTCGTTCTCGCCGATTTCAGTGACCCCAGCTCGTTTCTGGCGGAGGTCGAGGCTCGAGGAACGGTTCCACACGGGGACCCGCAGAATCGTGGTCCCGGGGTTCCACCAACTCGCAGTTGATACGATTCAGAGCGATTCGAGATCCGAGTCGAAACGGCGAGCGCTCGCTGTCGGCCTTCGGAAGCCGCTTCTTCCAGGAGTCTGCCCCATGGGTTCCGCCGCTCTTCTGATTCTGGTTGTCATCGCCGTCGTCGTGGTCGGAGCGATTCTCTTCGTCATCGGTCTCTACAACGGACTCCAACGGAAGAAGCTCGGGGCGGAGAACGCCTGGAGCGACATCGACGTCCAACTCAAGCGTCGCCATGATCTCATTCCGAACCTCGTGAACACCGTGAAGGGCTACGCCACGCACGAGAGCGAGACGCTCGAGGCCGTGACTTCCGCGCGGAACGCCGCCGCCGGGGCTCAGGGAATCGACGCCCAGCTCGGGGCGGAGAACATGCTGACCCAGAGTCTCGGCCGACTCTTCGCGGTGTCGGAGGCCTATCCGGACCTGAAGGCGAATCAGAACTTCATCCAGCTGCAGGAGGAACTGACCAGCACCGAGAACAAGATCGGTTTCGCCCGACAGCACTACAACAGTTCGGTGACTCGATTCAATACCGCGACGACCACCTTTCCCTCGAACCTCGTCGCGGGCCTGTTCGGGTTCGATGACATGAAGTTCTTCGAACTCGACGAAGCGGAGGCCGCGGCGGTCAAGGCGGCTCCCAAGGTCGAATTCTGAATCTCCGGAATCCCAGGACTCTCCGGACTCGCAGGTCGGATGACCGGTGAAATCACCCGCGTGATCGCAGGGAGCACCGAACGATGGAAATCTTCTTCATCACCGTGGTCGCCGTGCTGGTTGTGGCCGGCATCTGGTTCCGCTGGCATCTGGAGAACAAGAGGTCGACCGAGCTCCAGGCCTTCGCATCATCGCGGGGCCTTTCGTTTCAACGCTCGCCCGACTCGGATGCGGATGAACGGCTGGCTCGTTTCACCATGTTCCAGCGAGGTCGATCCCGGAAGGCCTGGAACACCATCCGGGGCTCCATGACGCTGGGAACCCACGAAGTCAAGTTGGAGATGGGTGACTATCGATACACCATCGACACCGGTTCGGGAAAAAACCGACGTTCCGAGACCCGTCGTTTCAGTTACCTCGTGGCCCACAACCCCATCGGGCACTGTCCGGAGGTGATCATTCGCCGCGAAGGATTCTTCGATCGGGTCAAGGGGGTGCTGGGATTCGACGACATCGATTTCGAAAGCGACGAGTTCAGCCGACGATTCCACGTCTCCAGCGACGACAAGAGATTCGCCTACGACCTGGTCGATCCCGGCGTGATGGAATACCTGATGAAGTCATCGCCCCCCGCCCTCGAACTCGATGGCGGACTCGTCTGCGTCTCGGATGGGAAGGGACGATGGGATCCGGACGAATTCCAGCGGATGTCCGAGCTGGTGGGCGGGCTTTTCCAACGGTGGCCCCGGCATCTGGCGTCGTCCATGGCCGGTGGTGAGCGGGGGGGGAACGCACCATGATCTTCGTGGGCATTTTCGTGGTCGTCCTGCTGCTGCCACTGATCTGGCTGATCGTCATCTACAACCGGCTGGCATCGACCCGGGTCCATCTGGGAGACAGCTGGGGCGACGTGGCGTCTGAGCTGAAGCGTCGATACGACCTCATCCCGAACCTCGTGGCCACGGTGAAGGGCTACGCCACCCACGAACGCGAGACGTTGGAACGCGTGATCGAACTCCGAGATCGAGCCCGGGCCAACGATGGCCGACCCGACGAGCAGTCGGGAGACGAGCGGGCGCTCGAGGCCGGCCTTGGGAGCCTCATGATGGTGGCCGAGGGCTATCCCGATCTCAAGGCGGATGCGGCCTTCCTGTCGCTTCAGCGGGAATTGACCAATACCGAAGACCGGATCGCCGCCGGGCGACGGTTCTACAACGCCAATGTGCGGGAGCTCAACCAGCTCTGCCGGACCTTCCCGTCGAGTCTGGTGGCGGGGGTCTTCGGTTTCAAGGTCCAGGGCTTCTTCGAAGCGGAGGATCGAGCGAATCCGGAGATCGATTCCCAGGGATGAGGGTTCCCGCTGGCGTCGAGCCCCCGGTCCGGGGAGAATGCAGGGCATGGCACGAGAACGAATCGTCTCCGGGGAGTCGCAGTGGGATGACCGCGAGGCAGGGTCTACCGATCCTTCCTCTCCGGTTCCGGCGGAGCGAGATCCCTCTCCGGCGGTCCGGCCTCGCACGATGTCGGAGTACGTGGGACAGGGTCCGCTCATGGAGCGACTCTCGATCGCGTTGGAGGCGGTCAAGGGACGGGGTGAATCCCTCGAACACCTTCTGCTTCACGGCCCTCCCGGTCTCGGAAAGACGACCCTCGCCCACGTGGTGGCGGAGGAGATGGGGACCAAGGCCTGGGTCACCAGCGGGCCGGCGCTCACCAAGGCCGCGGACCTGGTGGGAACCCTCACTCGAATCGGCGAAGGCGACATCCTCTTCATCGACGAGATCCATCGTCTTCCGGCCGTGGTCGAGGAGTACATCTATCCGGCGATGGAGGATTTCAAGGTCGACTTCACGGTGGACAGCGGGATGCACGCCAAGGTCATCTCGTTGAGCTTGAAGCCCTTCACCCTGATCGGCGCGACCACCCGGGCGGGCATGCTCACCCAGCCGCTCCGAGCCCGCTTCGGGATCACGCATCACCTTGAGTACTACCCCCAGGACGACCTGGTTTCGATTCTCGAGCGAGCGGCGATCCGGATTGGAATCGACGCGGTCGCGGACGATGGCTTCGAAGCCATTGCGCGTCGAAGCCGCGGTACGCCGCGGGTGTCTCTCCGATTGCTCCGACGGGTGCGTGACTACGCCCAGGTGCGGGGAACCGGAGTGGTCGACGCGGCGGCGGTGACGGCGGCGCTGGAATTGGAAGGTGTGGATGCCCTGGGACTCGACGAGATCGACCGCAAGTACCTCCGGGTCCTGTCGGAGGTCTACGAAGGCGGACCCGCGGGATTGGAAGCGGTCGCCGCGACCATGGGTGACGATGCCGGAACGCTCGAGGACGTGGTCGAACCCTATCTTTTGCAGATCGGATTCCTCGCTCGAACGCCCAGGGGCCGCAAACTCACCAACGCCGGTGCGGGCTGGGTGGCCGACGATTCAGGATCGCGGTGATGCGGTCGCGTCGCTGGTGGCTCGGAGTGACGGCGTTCGGGTGCCTGTCGATCTTCGGTCTGTTCATGATGTCGCTCGGGATGATCACCGGTGATCCGATGCGGTCCGCCTTCGGATTGATGGCGGTGATTCCGGGGGTGACCGGTCTGATGGCCTTGCTCCTGATCGATCCGCCGTCCATGCGGGAAGAGACGAACAGGCCATGTCCCGGATGCCGGCAGAAGATTCCGCGGGGCGCCACGGTCTGCGGAGAATGCGGGCGTGCGTTGGTGGGCATCGATCCGTTGGCCCGCTTCGCGGCCAGATCCATCGTCGGGACCCGGGAGGAGTGTCCGTGTCCTGAATGCGGCGGGGTCTTCCGACTCGAACGATTCTCGACGCGACGAGATTCCCTTCCCGGGCAGTTTCGCTGTACGAGGTGCGGCGCGATTTCGCATGGGAAGGAACGCGGGGATGAACCGGCCACGCCGGTGATCGATCAGTAGGTGGGGAGGCCCACGCCCGGCTGCGGGGGAACGCTGACGTTCAGCCCGAACGTCGTGTCTCCCCGGATCAGGTTGTAGCCGATGGTCAGGGAGAGATCGAAGTCCGGGAGCTTGCGTCGGATCGAGCCTGAAACGGCTCGGAACTCACCGCGCCGCAGGTCGTACTGGGGGCTGGCGGCGAGCTGGTAGAGCCGACCGACGCGGTAGAGCACGCCGGCCTGGAGGATCTCGTTCTCACTGGCGCTGAGATATCGGTATTCGACGTAGGACGAGGTGTCCGGATTGTGTTGGAGCTCCACGCCCATCGAGCCGCGAAGCAGGCCGGAGATCGATCGGACCGTCGGGTTGCCGGGGTCGTTCGAATAATCGTAGACCTCCCGAGGTTCCCAGTTGAAGAGCCCGTTGGCCGCGAAGGAGAGGGAACTGCTGGCCTGCCAGACTCCGCTCGCGTATCCGTGGCTGCCCCATTGGCTGAGTTCCGGTTCCCAGCGATAGAACTGAGGGTACGGGGACTGGGCCCACTGGTAGTACTGCGAGCCGTCCGCGTTTCGGGGGAGACCGGTTCGTTGGTAGTCGTAGCTGGGGTCGTTGAAGACCACCCCGTAGTCGAGGACCAGCATGTCCACCGATCGACGGTTGCCCACGCCTCCTCGCTGCGTCTGGAGGGTCTGTCTCATGCCGAGCTGGGCCGCGGCGCCGCCGGTCGCGCCTTCGATTCGCTGGTCGTAGATCGGCATGTACCCGGTGGGTCGATCGTCCCATCCGTACCAGAGGGTGGCGTTGGGTTCGAGGATGTGACGCATTCGATGGACGTCGAAGAGATCGCTTCGCGCGGTGTCGTCGACGGTCTGGAACTGAGCGGACGCTCGCGCACCGCCACCAAGCATGACTCGATAGTCCGGTTGGTCGGGATCGAGGTCCTGGGCTTCGAGGTACGCGGCGTTGTCTCCTTCGAGGTATCCGCTGAAGCGACCGAAGACGAAGGGACTGACGGTCCAGCCCTCGCCCTCGATGGGAACCGAGAATTCCTGCCGGGTGAAGAACCGCTGCACCGTCTCATCGGTGTATCCCGCATCGAAGTAGAGGTCCGAGACCTTTTGGTCGGCGTTGGCGGTCGCGAAGTTCGCGGTCCGGATGCCGAGCGAGTTCGCGGTGCCGGCGGTCGGGCTGATCGACATGCTGGCGAAGTTCCAGCGGCTGGACCAGGTGATCGTGTCGGCCAGATCGTCGCCTTCTCGGGCGTAGTCGAGTTCCGGCAGCTTGTTCACGAAGTACGGCTGACTCGCGAGGGCCCAGCCGTTCGAGAGGAAGTCGTTCATCTCACCCCGGGCGAGGATCGACAGCGACGTATTGTCAGGCGAGTAGTCGAGATAGAGGCTGGATTCGTATTCGCGGCGCGAGTTGTAGTCCTGGCGTCTCCACGACGTGATCCAGGTCTCGTCCGAGATGTAGGCCAGCTGTGCTTCCAGGTAGAGATCGGCGGAGAGGGTCGCCCGGTATTCACCGATCGCCTGACCCCGCAGGCCTTCTCCGATCATCACGTTCTGCCCCGCGGAGGTGCGATCGGTGCCTCCGAGATCGTAGAGCCCGTAGGCGTCGAATCGACCGTTTCCACTGGTTCCGCCGAGGCCGTCGAGACCGAGCACGAGACCCACCGCGGGGCCGCGCTCGAACCATCCGTCGAGCAGGAGTTCGCTGTCGATCCCGTCGATCGGTTCCACGCCCAGGAGTTGCCATGCCTTCCAACGGGTGGAGATGCCGAGGCCCTTGTCTTCCTGGAACCCGGTCCTGACTCCGATCAACGGTGGTTGTTCGGCCGGGCCGGAGAAGCTGGGGAGGTAGAAGAACGGAACACTGCCCGCCTTCAACGTCAGTCCTGAACCGTCGACCCAGGTCGTCGTCCCGCCCTGAGGATCGTCGCGTTCGGTGATCGTCAGGCGATCGAGGCCGATCGAGAGATGTGGCGTGAAGAATTCGCTGGTGGAGACCGTGCCCTTCTCCGCGGTCCATTGGTCCGAGGCGATCTGCCGCAGCTCGTCTGCGCGGGCGTAGACCGCCAGGCCTTGCCCGGCCCGACTGTAGGTACGGAGCACCGCGTCCATGACCAGGGCCTGGTTCCGGGGGAGGTCGTAGTAGACGCTCGACCCGCGGACCGTGTAGTCGCCGTCGCTGGCTCGGACTCCGCCCTCGAGGTAGATCCCCTCGATCGACTCGGCCCGGACCGTGGTGCTGCCTTCGCGAAGTCCGCGGACGGTTCCCGATCGAAGGAAGACCACGCCGCGTTCGGAGACCATGGAGACCCGTCGAAGGTCATCGGCCGCTCCGGTTCCGTCGTAGTCGATGATCACCGATCCCACGACCGCGATCGCGTCGCGCGATTCGTCGATCATGATCTCGTCGGCGCTGAAGGAGACCAGGCCACGAGGGTCGAGGATCGCGAGATCCTCGGAATTCGTGGTGGGCAGGGAGATCGAATCCGGACCGATGGCGGTCGGTGGAGTTCGTTTCCTCACGATTCGCCCACCGGGTTCGAGCACCGGCTTGGGATCACCCGGGGGCACCATCACGTCGAGTCTCCGCTCCAGGGGAGGTGGTGGCGTGGCGGAGATCCGGCGGAGATACCGGGCGAGGCGTCGTTCTCCGGCCGCCACGATGCTCGAACGCACGGGGCCGTCGGACATGAGGAGGGTTCGGAGCCGCACGTCTCCGTCGAAGGTGGCGGTGACCAGCACGTCCCGGCCGCTGGCTCCCAGGCCGGCCCGTCGGGTCGGCTCGGAGACCGAGGGGAACCAGGCCGCGAACTGCGTGACCATGCCTTGAGCCGACGGCAGGCGATTGATCCAGACCACCGCCGTTTTCGCCCGGAAGTCATAGGTTCCGAGTTCGATCTCGACATCGCCTTGCAGCAGGAGACGCTTGGTCTCGTCGACCGTCCACTCGACCACCCGGTCCGCGTTCAGTCGAAGATCGTGGGAGACCGGAAGAATCGGAAGCACGAAGCCACCGAGGGACCGGCCGTCGATCGGTGTGGATCGGTTTTCCGACGACGGTTCGACGTCCTGTCCGGAGACCGGTTCCGTCGCCGAGGCGGGACCGGCGAGGCCCACCCAGGTGATGGAACCGAGAAGCAGGCCAGCGAGTCGTCGTAGGGGGATGATCACGGTGCGGATGCTACTCGACCAAGGGTCTTCGCTTCGGCTCGGAGCGACCTCGAGACCCGCTCGGGCGTTGGCTCGCGATCCGGTTCAGGCTCGGTACCCGGAAAGCCCGGGGTCATCGACCGAAACCTCGCGGAGGAGGGTCATCACGATGAGGCCCCCGATCGCCAGGAGCGCCATTCCGCCCGCTTCGGACCATCTTCCGAGTCCCGCGAACCAGGCGGCGGCATAGATCGCATGCCATGCGGCACCGTAGCGACGGACCTTTTCAGCTCCCACGACGCCCGGAACGCGGGCGACTTTTCGCCACGCGATCACCACGAACATCGCGACCGCGAGGATCGGCCACAGGGCGGTGTCGACGCCGAGTCCGCCGGGGGCGAATCCCGCGGCAGGGCCCCGGACGACGCCAAGGCCGATGATCAGGATGGAACACAATGCCCATCCGACGATCGTCGCGATGACGCTGAATCGTCGAAAACGAGGTCGCTTGTCCTCCAGGACGTGGGTCAAGGCGGCGATTCCCAGGACGTGGGTGAAGATCAGCCAGACCGGAGGCGTGAACGCCAGGTCGTAGTTGGGAATCATCATGTGGGTGACGTGAACGAGTCCTGCGACGATGACGCCGATCGCTGGAAGGTGCTTTCCCACCGCGTCGTAGAAAAGAATTCCAGTCGCGGCCAGCACCGCGAAGATGAGGGCGAGATTCCCGAATGGAATCGCGGCGGCGATCGCGGCCAGCAGGGCTCCGATCGCGATCACCACGGCCTGCCCGGCCCGGATCCGACCGGAGGGGAGGGGGCGTTCCGGACTGAAAGCGGTGTCATGTCGCAGATCGAGAAGGTCGTTGAGGGTCGCCGCGAACGCGAAAAGGCCGAACGAGACCACGGTGGCGACCGCGAAGTCCACCATCAGCGGCATCTCGTAGGCCGGCACATGGTTGTAGCGGGCGTCCCCCCGGGTGTAGAGGATGACGAACCAGGCATCGGTGGCGGCCCCGAAAACCAGCGAGAGCCGGGTCAGCTGGAAGGCGGGAATGAGCCGGGACGTCACCGGAGGCATTCTGGGATGGTAGCGGGGTGGCGGGCCTGATCGGGCCGGTCGTCGTACGATGCGGGCCTCGCCTTTCCAAACACCCCTCGATTGACCCCATGAGCCGTTCTGAAACGATCAAAGAGGATGCCGCCGGACTTCGCGTCGCGGTCCTCGTCAGCCGATACCACGCGTCGATCACCGACGCTCTCGAGGCTGGAGCCCGCCAGGCCTTTGTGGAGGCCGGAGGCCGTCCGGACCTGCTCGAGGTGCATGACTGCCCCGGGGCCTTCGAACTCGCCGGATTGGCCTCGGTGGCGATCACCACGGGTCGATTCGACGCAGTCGTCTGCCTCGGTTGCGTGGTGAAGGGGGAGACCTCCCACGACACCTGGCTGAACGGGGCGGTGGCCGATGAACTCGCGGCCCTTTCGTCTCGACACGGGATTCCCGTGTCTTTCGGCCTCCTGACGGTGAACGACCTCGCGCAGGCGAAGGACCGTGCCGGTGGGAAGAAGGGGAACAAGGGCGCTGAATCCATGGAGGCCGCCATCGCTTTCGTCCGGGTCGCGGAGAGAATCCGCCGAAGAGTCCAATCATGAAACTCGACCGTGCCGCCCGACGCTGTGCGTTGCAGGCCATGTATCAGTTCGACGCCGATCCCGATTCGGACCAGGGAGTGGTTGAATCGACCCTCGAAGGATCGGGCGCCGACGAGGCCGCCCGCTCCGCCGGGTTCTCCCTCGCCAACCTTGCCTGGGAGTTTCGGGATGAAAACGATCCCGAGATCGAACGGTGTTCACCGGAGTGGCCGATTCGTCGACAGCCGATGGTGGATCGGAATCTCCTGAGGCTCGCGTGCTACGAATTCACGCGGGGTGGAACCCCGCCGAAGGTCGCGATCAACGAGGCGATCGAGTTGGCCCGTGAATTCGGGGGTGAGAAGTCGCCCGGCTTCGTCAACGCGGTTCTCGACGACATCCTCAAGGCGAGGACGAGCGCGTCCTCCACCACGGAGGAGGGGGAACCTTCGTGAAGTTCTTCAAGCGGACGGTGGAAGCGGTTCGGCGGGGACTTTCCCGAACCGCCGGCGTTCTCGGGGGGGGATTGCGGGCCCTGCTTTCCGGTCGCCGGCTGGATGACGACCTGGTGGATCAGATCGAGTCGAGTCTGATCTCCGCCGACGTCGGCGTGCGAGCCACTTCGGAGATCATCGACGAGCTTCGGGCGGCGGTGAAGAACGGCGAACTCGAGCGGGGCGAGGAGGCGATCGATTTCCTCAAGACCCGTCTCAAGGGTCGCTGGGAGGGAGAGACCCCGGGAATCGCGGTGGCCACGGCTCCCCCGACCGTGGTCCTGGTGGTCGGCGTCAATGGAGTCGGCAAGACCACCAGCGTGGCGAAGATCGCCCACACGCTTCGAAGCGAAGGCCGTTCGGTCGTGCTCGCGGCGGCGGACACCTTCCGGGCGGGTGCGGTTGAACAACTCGCGATCTGGGCGGATCGACTCGGGGTCGACCTGGTCCGGGGCAAGGCCGGAGCGGATCCGGCGGCCGTGGTCTACGACGCGGTGGATGCGGCGATGGCTCGCAAGGCCGATGTCCTGCTGGTCGACACCGCGGGGCGATTGCACGTGGACACCGGTCTGATGCGTCAACTCGTGAAGGTTCGTGAAGTCATCCAGAAGAAGATCCCCGATGCGCCCCACGAGGTCCTCCTCGTGTTGGATGCCACCAGCGGACAGAATGCGTTGGCCCAGGCGAAGGTCTTCGGCGAGGCCGTTGGCGTGACCGGGCTCTTTCTCGCCAAGTTGGATGGAACGGCCCGCGGAGGGATCGCGGTGGCGATCCGAGACACGCTGGAGGTTCCGGTGAAGCTGGTCGGGGTCGGTGAGCGGGTCGAGGATGTCCAGCCCTTCGATCCGGACAGTTTCATCGATGCGATGTTCGCCGAAGGCGACTGAGGACCTGTTTCAGGCCCGGAACCCGCGTTGCCGGACGTTCCATCGCTGATCTGGAAGAAGGTTCATCGACTCCGAGGGACCGATCCCATACCATCGAGTCCGGAAGCCGCGTCCGCTCGAATCCGCGGGTCTGGGGCCGCGAAACCGCTTCCAGTGACCATCAGCGCCGTCGGTGCGGCCTTTTTTCGACTTCACGAGAGCGACTCGTCATGCCGAGCGACCCCGAAAATCGACGCCGGTCCGGTCTTCCGAACGGACCCCGCCCCGGTTTCACCCTGGTGGAGACGATGGCGGTCATCGGCATCATCGTGGTGCTCATGGGCATCGCCATTCCGACCTTGAAGGTGGTTCGAAACGAAGCGAAGTCGACCTCCTGCCGGACCTCTCTGCGAGAGATCGGAATCGGGATCTCCACCTACCGGATCAACATGGGTGAACGGATCCCGTCCTGCGAACCGCTGCCGGCGATGATCGAGGAAGGGGTCACCGAGGGTGGTCTTCCGGAAGTGCTCGATGGATACATCGACGTCGATTGCAGCTGCTGGATCTGCAGTGCGGACGTCGACCCGGAGAGTCTCTCCGCCGGAACCAGCTACATCTACATTCCGGGATTGATCCGGTACGCACCGCAGATCCAGATCACGGTCGGGCAGGCCCTGGCGCCTCTGGTGTTGAGCGGCAACTTCGATGCCGAACGCATCGAGCAGTTCCGCCGCAACTACGAGGCCAATGAACTGACGGCGATCTTCGAGCACGAGCGGGGACGTCGCCTTCCGCTGCTCACCGACAGCCAGGATCGACATCCCAACAACGCCAGCGTGCCACGCAACGGCCTCTTCATCGATGGCAGCGTCGCATCACTTCAGGAGGAGCTGGGTGATCTGGAGGACGATCTGCCGCTCGGTCGGTACGGTGGTCTCTTCGGCGGGCATCCCGATGCCCTGGACTCCGGTCTCTTCAGCCGCAGGGAGCATGATCGATGAACTTTCTGAGCGAACGGCTGGATGCCTTCCGCGATGCGATCGACGGGCGTGAGCGACCTGCGGGCATCGCCGCGGTGCTGCTCGCGAGCACCCTCGTGATCGGTGGGACCTGGTGGTGGCTGGATGCCCGCTGGACGCCACCGCCCAGCATCTTCGACTCGCCGGTCGATGATGTCCTCGGCTACCTCGCGATGGAGGATTTCAACCAGCTCTCTCTCGAAGAGCGGATGAACTATCTGAGCGAATTCGCGTCGAGATTCCGAGGATTCGAACAGGAGGATTCGGCGGCCACCGCCGCGTTCCTCGCCGGGGTCACCGGCTCGACCCGGGAGCAGATGCGGCAGAACGCCAGGACGCTTGCGAAAGACGTGTTGCTGGACGGGGCGGAAGGGTATTTCGCCACCTCCGAGGCGGACCGCGGCGCCTACCTCGACGACTGGCTGGCGAGCTGGCAACGGCGAGCGGAGGAGATGGTCACCGGTGACGCCCGGGCCATGGACGACGACGCCAGAGCGGCCAAGATCAAGGAGGACGCTCGCGCGGACATGATGCGAGAACGAGATCCCGATGATCTCCCTCCTCTGGACTCCCGGGCGACCGCACGATTCCTCGGTCTCTGGCGGAGCGACATCGAGGCGGCCAGCACCCCGCGCGAACAGGGTCAGATCATCCGGTTCATGGAGGACCTCGGGGCCCACATCGCGATCTCCGGCTGATGCCTCGCCAACCGTCGAAAGATCACGTCTTGAAGACGGGCGCCGGCTCCGAAGCGGTTCGATTTCCAGTCGAGTCCCTGGTCCCCGACGTCGCGTCGGCCCTTGCGGATGGGCGCTCGGTGGTGGTCACGGCCCCGCCCGGCACCGGCAAGAGCACCGTGCTGCCCGCCGCCCTGCTTGATCGACTGCCCGGTCGGATCCTGGTCACCCAGCCACGCCGACTGGCAACCCGAATGCTCGCGGCCCGCACCGCTCAGCTTCGCGGGAGCAGCGTGGGTGAGGAGGTCGGATTCGCGGTCCGGGGCGAGCGGCGCGAAGGGGCGGCCACCAGGCTCCTGTATCTGACCGAGGGACTCCTGCTCCGTCGACTGCTGGCAGGTTCCCGGGGTGCTTCCGACGACGTCGTGGTGCTGGACGAATTCCACGAACGCTCCATCGACGCCGATCTTCTGCTGGGCGTCTTGCAGGATCGCGGCATTCGGGTGGTGGTCGCCAGCGCGACCCTCGATGCCGCCGGGATCGCCGCCAGCCTCGGAGCGGTCCCGCTTTCGGTGGACGCTCGACTGCATCCGGTCACGATCGGCCATCGGAAGGCTCCGTCGGTCGAACCCGTCTGGAATCTCGCGGCGGAGGCGGTCGCATCGGTGCTCGAGGATCCCGAGGATGACGGCGGAGACATCCTGATCTTCATGCCGGGGCGACGAGAGATCGAACGCACGATGGAGACCTGCGCCCGGGTCGCCCGCCAGCTCGAGATTCGACCGCTGCACGGGGGACTGACCGCCGGCGAGCAGGATCGGGCGGTCTCGGATCAGGGGACGCGGCGAATCGTGGTCGCGACGAACATCGCCGAGACCTCGATCACCATTCCCAGGGTCACGGTGGTCATCGACGCCGGTCTCGCCCGAATCGATCGCTTCGATCCGGGCCGGGATCTGCCGAGTCTCACCACCGAGCCGGTCGATCGCGCCAGTGCGGTGCAGCGAGCGGGTCGTGCCGGCCGTCTTCGGCCCGGCCGGTGCATCCGGCTCTACACCGAGAGTCAATTCCTCCGTCGGCCGGCCGCCCGAGCACCCGCCACCGCCCGGGCGGATCTCGCCGAGGCTTTTCTCAGGCTCCGTGCGGCGAATCTCGATCCGAGTTCCTTCGCGTGGATCGATCCACCGCCGTCGGACGCGGTTCGGCATGCCGAACAGACGCTTGCGGCGATCGGCGCGGTTGAAAAAGGCGGGTTGACCGATGCCGGTCGTCGAATGGCGAGTCTTCCGCTGCCTCCGCGGGTGGGGCGTTTCCTCGTTGATGCCCTGGATGCCGGCGGCGGTCGTTTCGCCGCGGGCTGCGCCGCGGTCCTCGGGGAGCGGGAACTCGCCCCGAAGATGTCGCCCGCCACCCTCGACGGATTCCGTCGATCCGGTGACCCGGAGGGCGATCTGGCCGCGCGGGCGCGTCTCATTCTGGATCTGAAGGCCCGACCACGTGGCGCGGACGAAGGAGCGTTGGTCGATGCGCGGCGGACGGCGGCGGAGCTCGAACGCACGTTCAAGATCCGCGAGGATGGTGATCCCGGCGTGGTCGTTCCCGCCCTGCTTCACGCCTTTCCGGATCGGGTCGCCTTTCGGCGAGCCGACGATCGCGATGCCTGCGCCCTCCCCGGGCGACGGCAGGCGGTCCTCGAGCGGGATTCTCTTGTACGGCGAACCGGGTTTCTGGTGGCGGCGGCGATCCGTGGCCTGGAGACCCGAGGGGAGGGGATGACGATTCTCTCGCTCGCGACCGCGATCCCCGAGTCGGTCGCGATCGCGGCGCTGGGGGATCGACTGTCCGAGGGTCATCGCTTCGAACTCGAGGTCGAGACCGGCCGAATGGAAAGGGTCGACCATCGTCGTCTCGACGACACCGACATCGAGTCGCGGCGGGGTCCGGTCGGACCGGATGATCGGGCGGCGGCGGCGGCGACCATGCTGGAGTTGATCGAGTCGGGAGAGGCTTCGATTCCCGGCTGGGACGAAGAGGTCGAGACCTTTCTCGAGCGGGTGCGTCGGACCGCCGAGTGGTTTCCGGAAAGAGGGCTTCCCACCTTCGACGAAGAGGAACTCATGGTCATGCGGGCGGAGATCGTCGGCACGAGGTCTCGACTCGCGGACCTCCCCAACGCGGTTCGAATCGTCGAGATCCTGCGATCCGCCCTGGATTGGAACGATGCGACCTTCGTGGACCAGGCGGCACCGGCTCGGGTCTCGCTGCCGAGGGGACGTTCGATGCGGATCACCTGGCGATCGGGCGAGCCACCGCGCGGATCCGCCCGGATCGGAGACCTGATCGGCCTGGATCGGACACCAACGGTCGCGGGCGGGCGGGTACCGGTCCTCCTCGAGATTCTCGCCCCCAACCGCCGGCCGGTGCAGGTGACCGATGATCTCCCAGGTTTCTGGAATCGGACGTATCCCGGACTCAAGAAGGAATTGAAACGCCGTTATCCCAAGCATCCGTGGCCCTGACATCGGGGGTGTCAGGAGGGCGAAGGTCTCTTCGCTACACTGTCGGCCCTTCACGGAACCAATCATGCTCGGCTTCTTCAAGCGACGATCCAACAACGACGACGGTCCCACCGGCTCCGGGTTCATCCAGGGCCTTTCCGGTGGCGCGACGATCGTGAACCTCGATCGGTTCTGGTGGGCGGCCGACCTCGGGATGGGCGAACGACGGCTCGTGATTCCCAATCCCGGCGGCCGGGAGTCGCATGCGATGGAAGATCACGAGGAAGGACTTCGAAGTTCGTTCCTTCGCTTCGGAAAAGAAAGTTCCGAGAGCCGCCTGCTGGGGGCGGCCCTCGAACGAAAGAGCCCGCTGATCGTGCTGTATCCGGGACTCGCCCGCATTCGGAACATGGCGAGCGAGCTCTTTGAAGAGTTCATCGACCGCCGCTTCGGCGTCGACAGTCGGGAGTTCGACGCGCTCAAGCTGTACGTCGCCCCGGTTCGTCCCGGAAAATCCCGCTCGGTTCGGAAGTTTCGAGGCATCGGTGATCAGGTGGTGTTCAATCTTTCAGGTGAAGGGGTGAACTATTTCCACCTCAACACGACCGAACGAGATGTCACGGTCGATGCCCTCCACGACGACTGGCCGGTGGGGGGGGACGCCTCACCGGAGGCGATCACGAGCTTGACTGAAACCGCGGTTCGTCGGATGGATCGGACCTATTTCGATCGCCTCCGAAGCGGGATCGAGGACGGAATCCTGATGCTGCTGCTTCCGGAGAGGCCGGCCGAGCGCCACGCCGTCCTGGCCTCTGCGGGTCGACTCCTCGAACGAGCGCCGGGGGGGGCGGTGGACCTGATGGACACGCGAGTGGTGAGGTTGCATCGGACGACGCGAAGCGCCGAGGCGATCTGACGGCATAAGCCTCTTTGCTGCAGCTTGTTAGCGGTTTCGATTTGATTGAAAATGCCCGGCCCGCTATGATTGCCCTTTACGCCTGAAGGTTCATTTCGCCAGCGTGGTGGCGATTTTTACCGGTGTTCAGCGGATCTTTCCACGACCGTCGACGTCACGTCGGTGGCTCCCGGGGCCAGGAAGGCCGTCACTCATCTCAGCAACCCTCGAACGACGGCCAAGAAGTTGACATCAAAGACCAAGAAGAAGACCCCGACCACCTCCACTGGTACCGAACCCAAGACGACCGCCAGGAAGTCGCGGAGTTCCAAGGGGCCGGCCAAGGTCGGTGCGGATCGGATCTCGTCCTACCCGGGCGCGGTGAGATGGCTGCTGGAACTCCATGACGTCGAGCGTCAGAGGGTGGTTCGTTACGACGCCGACGGCGATTTCAAGCTTGATCGCATGCGGAACCTGCTGACCGCCCTCGGCAACCCGCAGGAGCAGTTCCGAGCGGTCCATGTCGCCGGTACCAACGGCAAGGGCTCCACCATCGCCATGATGTCCGCGATGCTTCGCAAGTGCGGGTACGCGGTTGGTTCCTTCACGAGTCCCCACCTGACGGACGTGCGGGAGAGGATCTCCATCAATGGCCAGATGATCGGCCGCCCGGACTTCACCGAGCTCATGCGTCGAGTCGCCGAGGCGGCGGTCAAGATCGAGGAGAATCCCACGTTCTTCGAAGCGATCACCGCGATCGGCTTCATGCACTTCGCGGATCAGGCGGTCGACATCGCCCTGGTGGAGGTCGGCCTCGGCGGCCGGCTGGATTCCACCAACGTGATCATGCCGGTGTTGAGCCTGATCACCGAGATTCAGCTGGATCACACCCGCATTCTCGGCACGGAACTCGCTTCGGTCGCCAAGGAGAAGGCGGGCATCCTGAAGCCCGGAGTGCCGGTGATCACCCGTGAGCAGCATGCCGAGGTGGAACCGGTGCTCATGGAAACCGCGGAATCGGTCGGCACCACGGTCCGATTCGTGAACCGGGAGATCGAGTTCAGCAACCGATTCTGCTCCACCGCGGAGCTGGGGCCACACAACCGCGTCTGCCTCTACACCGAGACCAGTCGCCTCGAGCACCTGCCGGTGCCGCTGCCCGGTGAACACCAGGCCTTCAACTGTGGACTGGCGCTGGCAGCGGTCGATCACCTGAAGTCGATCGGTTTCGATTGTCCCGAGGCCACCGTCACCGCGGGTCTCGAAGACACCGTGATTCCCGGTCGCATGCAGCTGGTCTGGTCGCAGCCGAGGATCCTGGTCGACGGGGCCCACAATCCCGATTCGCTCGGAGCGCTCATGCGATGCGTCGGGGCCCATGTCCCCTACGACTCGATGGTGTGTGTCTTCGGATGTGCTCAGGACAAGGACGTCGACTCACTTCTGGATCGCGTCAGCCTGGGGGCGGACAAGGTGATCTTCACCCGTTCGAGCACCAATCCCCGAGCCTGCGATCCGGAGGATCTGAAGCGACGATTCGTGGAGCGGAGTGGCAAGATGTGCCAGACCGCGGCGTCGGTGGGAGAGGCCCTCGAACTGGCCGCCCGTGCGGTCAGCCGGGATGATCTGATCTGCGTCACCGGAAGCTTTTATCTGGTCGGGGATGCGATGAAGCACCTCGAGCAGCTTCGCAAGTCACGGGAGGAGTCGGTCACGGCCTGAGCCGTGCCCCGCAGCCCGCCCTGACCCCGCCCGCCCGTACCTGGACGTTTTCGACGTCCGTGACGGGCGGGCGGTCGTAAGATCCACACTTCACGCCCTCGACCCTTCGGCCCGCAACTCCCGGATCCGACACGATGAAGCCAACCGCGGACCATGCTCCCGACGCCCCGGCCACCCACCGCTATGACGCCCGACGAGCGGATGAGATCGAACTGCGCTGGCAGGCCGACTGGGAGCGGAACGAGATTGATCGAACGCTGGGTCCCGGTGATCCGGGGTTCGACCCCTCGAAGCCGAAGTTCTACTGCCTCGACATGTTTCCCTACCCGTCCGGGGCCGGACTTCATGTGGGCCATCCAGAGGGCTATACCGCGACCGACATCCTGTGCCGGTTCCGACGGATGCGGGGTTTCAACGTCCTGCATCCGATGGGCTTCGATGCGTTCGGACTGCCGGCGGAACAGTACGCGGTGCAGACCGGCGTTCATCCGCGTGAAACGACGGTCACCGCGATCGACAACTTTCGAAGGCAGTTGAAACGATTCGGTTTCGGTTACGACTGGTCCCGGGAGTTCGCCACCATCGATCCCGGGTACTACCGTTGGACCCAGTGGATCTGGTTGAAGGCGTACGACTCCTGGTTCGATCGCGAAATCCAGAGGGCGCGGCCGATCAGTGAGTTGATCGCGGGTCTGGACGACGGAACCATCACCCTGAAGGAGGACGACGGGACGGCCATCGCCTGGTCGGGTCTCGATGCCGCCGGGCGACGAGAGGTCCTCGACGATCGACGACTCGCCTATCTCGGGGAACAGACGGTCAACTGGTGTCCCAGACTGGGAACCGTGCTTGCCAACGAAGAGGTCATCGACGGTCGAAGCGAGCGGGGTGGGTATCCGGTGATTCGCAAGCCGCTCCGCCAGTGGATGTTTCGGATCACCGAGTACGCCCAGAGGCTGCTCGACGATCTGGCCATGATCGACTGGCCGGAGTCCACCCGAACCCAGCAGCGCGAGTGGATCGGTCGGAGCGAAGGGGCCCTCGTCCGATTCGAGGTCGACGCCGAGGACGAGGAGCCGCTGGAGGTCTTCACGACTCGTCCGGACACCATCTTCGGGGCCACCTACATGGTCGTCGCGCCCGAGCATCCTCTGGTCGATCGGGTGATCGCCGGCGGGGAGATGCCGGCGCTCGCGGCGTACGTCCGGGAGGCCCGCAACCGAGCGGATGTCGACCGAATGGCCGATTCCAAGGAGAAGACCGGAGTCCCCACCGGGCGGTCCGCCCTCAATCCCGCCACCGGTGAGCAGATTCCGATCTGGACCGCCGACTACGTCCTGGCAGGCTACGGAACGGGCGCGATCATGGCGGTGCCAGCCCACGACCAGCGGGACTTCGAGTTCGCCCGACGATTCGATCTTCCGATTCGTCGGGTGGTCGCCGTGGAGGGCCGGGGAGACGACGCTCCGGTCGAGGAATGGACCGAAGCCGTAATCGGGTCTGGGATCGCGGTGGACAGTGCGAACCAGGAGATCTCTCTCGACGGCCTGTCGACTTCCGAGGCGACCGAAGCGATCATCGCATGGCTCGAGGCTTCCAAGGCGGGGCGAGGGAATGTGAACTTCAAGCTGCGGGACTGGTTGTTCAGCCGCCAGCGCTACTGGGGCGAGCCGTTCCCCATCGTCTTCGACCAGCACGGGGATCATCATCCCATCTCCGAGTCGGCCCTTCCGGTCGTGCTTCCGGATCTGGACGACTACCAGCCGGTGGAGAGTGAGAATCCGACGCCGCCACTGGGCAAGGCCACGGCCTGGGTGAACACCACCGCGGGCGAAGCGGGGGTCGATCCGTCGGTCCTGCCGCCCGATACGCCGGTGCGCCGGGAGACCAACACCATGCCGGGCTGGGCTGGATCGTGCTGGTACTACCTGCGGTACGCGGATGCATCCAACGATCAGCGATTTCTGTCGACCGAGGCGGAGCGATACTGGATGCTTTCCGATCGCGATCCCTCGGGTGGCGAACGGACCTGCGCCCCGGGGGAGGAGTCCTTCGACGCGACCAACCATCATGTGGGGGGCGTGGATCTCTACGTGGGTGGGGCCGAGCACGCGGTACTCCACCTGCTCTATGCCCGCTTCTGGCACAAGATCCTCTTCGACCGCGGGGAGGTCTCGACTCCGGAACCGATCGGAAGGCTTTTCCACCAGGGCCTGATCACGAGTTTCGCCTACAAGCGAGTCGATGGTTCGCTGGTTCCGGTCGACGAGGTCGAGGTTCGGACCGCCGAGGATGGCACCGAGTCGTTCATCGAGATCGAGAACGGCGAGTCGGTGGAACGAATCGTGGCGAAGATGTCGAAGTCCCTTCGAAACGTGGTCAATCCCGACGACGTCATCGCGGACTACGGTGCCGACACCTTCCGTCTCTACGAGATGGCGATGGGACCGCTCGATGCCTCCAAGCCTTGGAACACGCGGGACATCGTGGGTGTTCACCGATTTCTCCAGCGATACTGGCGGCTCGCCGTCGACGAGGGAACCGGCGAACTGAATCTGAGGGAGCATCCCGACGATGAGGTCGAGAAGTCCCTGCACCGGACGATTTCGAAGGTCGGTGGAGACATCGAACGCCTCGCCTTCAACACCGCGATCGCCGCGATGATCGAATTCGTCAACACGGCCACCGGTGTCGGGGTCACCGCGGATCAACTCGATCGATTCAATCGGACCCTCGGTCCGTTCGCGCCGCATCTGGCCGAGGAGATCCATCATCGACTCGGATGCCCGAACGAACGATCGAGCGTGGTGCTCGCGGACTGGCCGACCTTCGATCCCGCGATGCTCGAGGACGACACCATCGAAGTGCCGGTCCAGGTGATGGGCAAGGTCAGGAGTCGGGTCACGGTGCCCGCGGATTCGGAATCCAAGGATCTTGAAGCCGCGGCTCTGGCGGACGAACGAATCCAGGAACTGGTGGAGGGGCTGACGATCCGCAAGGTGGTCGTGGTTCCCGGCAAGCTCGTGAACATCGTGGCGAACTGATGACCAACAGCGACGGCATTCATCCCACCTGGCGAATCACGGAGCCATGGCCCGCGACGCTGGTCGCGCCTTTGAAGTGCGCGGATCCTCCGGAGGTTGACGCGTTTCTCGCGTCCGTCGCGAATCGGATCTCGGATGTGATCGAGGTCCTCGAGATCCAGCCGTCGCCCGACGACAAGCATCCGTGGTCGGTGGTCGTTCGACTTCCGGGCCACGCGGTCCCGGTGCTGATCGCGTGCGAGCGAACCAAGAGAATGGACGAGGTTCCCGCCGACCTGGTCACCGGAGTCCGGAATTCCCGCTGGTCGATCGTGGTGGAGTCGTTGTTAGAAGGTGGTGATCCCCGGATCGGATGGGGGCGCCTGGCCGGGGTGCTCGCATCATCCGAAGACGCGATCGCCATCATCGATGCCACGACCGGGCGATGGTTCGATCGGGCGGAGATCGATGGCGATCTGCTGACGCTCGAACTTGGTCCGCCGGAAGATGTGCTCTGGCGGGTCCAGGCGGTGTCGGGACACGAGAATCTGGATGAAGGCACGGTCTGGATCTACACGCGTGGACTCCTTCGATGCGGTCTCCCCGAACTCGAAATCCTCGAGCTTCCCGGACGACATGCGGCGGCCGGTGCCCGACTGCTCGATGCTCTGGCCGGGCTGCTGCTCGAGGACGGAGCCCCACCTCCCGAGATCCCATATCCGCTCGGCCCCAATCTCCGAGTGGTGCTGGTGCCATGGACGGAAGTGATCGAGACCCTCGATCCTGAGAGTCTGGGAACCGACGAGGATCGCAAGGAGCTCTCGCAGGAGACGCCGAACCCGCTTCGAGCCCGTCGCGCCGCGATCTGCGATCTCGAGCCTCGGGGTTCCTTTCGTCGGGTCTGGCGCTGGCCCGAGGCGGCGCTGGAGACCCTGGCCGGGCTCGATGTCACTCTCTATCGAAGCGATGCCGCCACCGAGCGGTCGGCTTCGATCGCTCGAAGACGATGGCCGGAGGCGGTGGCCGCTTTCGAGTCGACGATCGGGCGGAGCGGCGACGAATCGGCGCCGATGCTGCTTGCGGGGGTTCCCGTGGGGCTGGACGCCGAGGGTCGGACCGAGCACGGCTGGCTGCAGGTCGAGGCGATCGAATCCGATGGTGGCCGGGGGCGGCTTCTCCGGGGCACGATCGACGGTCGCCCGGCGGGCATGGAGGTCAACTTCGGAGTCGAGCAGATCGACGACTGGCGTTTGGTTCGAGGACCGAACAGCATCGGTCCCGAGGACTCGGTGGAACTCATGACGTTTCTCTCCGGAGCGAGCCGATGACGGCGACCGAAGGATCGGGTGAGCTTCCGAACCACGACCCTTCCCCCGAGGGCGATCCGTTGGCTCGTCCTCCGCACACGATTCGACGGGCCGCGGATCGCGTCGCCGCGGATCTCATCCGTCACGTCCTCGAAGAAGAGGGGATCCCCGCCAGCGTGGAGCGGGATCGCCGTCACGGTGACTGGTTGGTGCTGGTGGCCGAAGCCGCGACCGAGGATGCCGAGCGGGCGCTCGTCAACCGAGAGGCGATGGCGTCCGGGATCGACTGGGAGTCCTTCGATCCCGGTGAGATGTCCGCTCGCGATGCCCGCCTGCTCGAAAACGGGCCGCGACGGCTTCGGATCGTTCGTCGGCTTCGCACCGCCGGAACCTATCTCCTGCTCCTCATGATCCTCTTCGGTCTGCTGTCCATGATCGCCGACCTGCTACCGTCAGGCACCACCAAACCAGGCGATTCCGACACCGACACCACGTTGGAGCAGTCGGCGCCGGACAACGGAGTCCAAGACGATGAAACATCCTGATTTCAGTGGTGGACGAGCCGCCGCTCTTCGCACCGCTTCCCTCCTACTGCTGGTCCTGGGCGCGACGCTGCTCGGTGGCTGCGGAAAATACGTGCTCGAGGGACGGACGGTGATCGGCGATTACAGCACCGTGGAACTGGTCGAAGCCGACGATCCGCGTCTCTTGGACACACCGGCCCCCGGCGTCACGGTCGAGGTGGTCCGAGATCCGATGTCGCTGGGCCGCAAGACGGTTGGAAAAGCCACG
>NYWY01000002.1 GCA_002685335.1 Planctomycetaceae bacterium | reverse complement strand
TGCGGCGTCGCGGTACGGGGCGGCGAATGGGGTTGCGCCGGGTGACTGGGATCCGGCCGAGGCCCGGGAGCAGCGCGAGCAGGCCGAGAGGTTCTTCACTGCCGAGGCGATGGCGGCGCTCCCGCGATCTGGATGCGAGGACGAGTCCCCGATCTTCATCGTGGGCATGCCTCGTACCGGTTCCACCCTGGTGGAACAGATCATCGATGCCCATCCACAGGCAGCCGGACTCGGAGAACTCGACGCGCTGCCGATCCTGGCATCGCAGCTCCCGGAGACCGATGGAGACGGCGCGTCGTACCCCGAGTGTCTCGGGCGGATGGACGCGACGTCGTTGACCCGGGCGGCCGATTCCTATCTCGAGGTGACCCGACGCCTGGCGCCGAAGGCGGAACGACGGGTGGACAAGCAACTCGGAAACTTCGGCCTGCTCGGGCTCGTCGCCATGCTGTTTCCCAAGGCACGGATCATCCACTGTCGGCGCCATCCGATGGACGCCGGCCTCTCCTGCTGGATCCGGAAGTTCGCGCCGGGGACCAACGGTTGGACGGGGACGCTCGAGGGCATCGCCGAGTTCCACCGCGAGTGCGAGGCCTGGATGGCGCACTGGCGGGTGGTACTACCGCTTCCCATCCTCGAGGTCCGCTACGAGTCGCTGGTGCACGATCTCGATGGAGAAGCCCGGCGTCTGATCGACTTCTGCGGTCTCGAGTGGGATGATCGCTGTCTTCGATTCTGGGAGACCGGTCGCACCGTCCTGACCCTGAGCGCGGATCAGGTGCGACGACCGCTCTATGCTCACGCGGCTGGTCGACATGCGGCGTGGGGGGCGACGCTCGATCCGCTTCGCGAGGGTCTGGGAGAGATGGTCGAGCGCTATGAGGTCGCCCAGACCGATGGTTCGATCTGAGATCCCGGCGGGGCGGTCGGGTGTCGTGGGTGTCCGCGCCGCGGTGAAAAAACAGGTGATCGAGATCTTCAAAAGCCCTCTCCGGGGATCGACGGGCGGATCGAGCCCGGATTTCCGCGTGATCCCACCCTTCAAGTGAGGCGATCGTTTTTCCGTCCGGTAGCCTTGGCGCATCCGGACAGGGAATCGGCCAGGTCAACTGAGGCCTGCTCGGATATCACCTTGGGGGAACACGTCGATGGTTCTTCTTCTTCCGGTCGGGCTTCTGCTGTTGATCACGGCGATCCATGTCGCGCTGAGATGGGTGGCCGGAAGGCTGAGAGTGCAACGCGAGGCGTGCCCCGGGTGCGGCCACCCCGTGCACGGTCTGGCGGAGCCGCGGTGTCCTGAATGTGGAGGGGACCTCGGGGCGGGCGTGGTCGGGGTGGGAAGGATCCGGCCCCGACACGGTCTCTGGTTGGGCGTGGTGGTCCTTCTGCTGGCGGTGATCGTGCCTTGGGCCTTTCTGGGGGTGATCAATGCCCGATGGAACGACATCAGCCGATGGGCGGGGTTGATTCAGACGGTGGTCGAGCTGGACCGCGTGGTCACGGTCGGCATCGATCAATCGAATCGGATGTCCGTGGCGAGTGTCGCGAATTTCGTGATGGAGAACGCCTCCAACGCGACCGGTGAGGTCGAGGTCACCCTCCGGTCGGACGACGATGAACTGGCGGTCTGGAAAGCGATCGGACCGGTCGTGGGAACGACCGTGGGGGGCGTCATCATCGATGGGATGGACGCGGTGGACGCCCTTCGCCTGCAGGTCGCCCCGGACAGCGATTCGCCCTTCGCCCCGATCCTTCACGACCCGGACGATGCCGTGATTCTCGCTCGGACCATCGCCACCTATGCGAACCCCGCTGGTGGGGTGTCCTCAAGCGTCAGTGACCGTCGAGGTCAGTCGATGTTCAATGGTGGCATCTCCACCACCAGCAACAACCGGATGGGACTGGTCCGGCCCTCCGAGATCTGGTTCGTCCCGGGCTTTCTGATCTCCGGCGTGATCTTTCTGGCGTACCTCTGGCGCGGGGTGCGGATTCTCCGGGAGCGTGGCCGTCTGCAGCCATTCGAGCCACACGTCGAACGCGGGTGACGTCGTCGATGGTGAATGCACCGGCAGGAACCTGTTTTTCCGCGCCGGCCTTGGTCTGAAACCGGCTTCGTGCAAGCATCGGTCCGGGACCGGGATTCAAGTCGGTTGGCAGGATGCTGCCGCTGGTTTCAGACATCGAACACGAATACGCGGTCTCGATCCTGGTCATCCCATCCTCACTCCGTGTTCACGAGACGGTGGTCTTCGGGAGCGGCTCGGGTGTCTACGAGTGGATCGCGAGTCGACGTCAAGCGTTTTCAAGGAGTTCGTCGATGACCTTCGAGGCTCGTTCGGCCCACGCATCCCAGGTCAGCTTGGTTCTCGCGTGTTCCCGGGCGCTTTGTGAGAGGCGTTGGTAGCGGGCCTGATCCGAGACCGTCCACTCCAGCGCGTCCACCCATTCATTGATCGGGGCATCGACGTCGAGCAGGCGTCCGGTCTCCCCTTCGATGACCGAAAGTGGAAGGCCTCCGACCCTCGAGACCACCGACGGAATCCCGGCACTGCTCGCCTCCGCCACCGAGAGCGGGCACATGTCGGCCTGCGTCGGAAGGAAGTTGACGTGACAGCGTTCCAGGGCGGCCAGGTGCTTCTCTCGGTCGGCGGGGTCTTCCAGGCGGAGCCTGCCCAACGACCGAACGGAGGTCCGGTCCGCGGCGGGGAAGGACGGGCCGATGTAATTCAGAGTCGCCGTCCAGCCTCGATCACGAAGAGCATCGGTCGTGTCCGCGGCGAGTTCGAGGCGTTTTCGCACCGGGTCGCTGGCGACGAACAGGATCTGAAGGTCGTCGCGCGTCGGCTGTCGCNTCAGNTGGGTGGATCCAGGATTCGGCACGATGTTGGCACCCGGGTGGCTGATTGACAGACGGGCGGGGTCACCGCCGTGATCCCGGATGGCCGACTCGACGAGTTCTTCGAAGTACAGGATCGTCCGGTCCGCTCTTTGAATCGTCCGGGTCTCGGCTTCGATGATCGAATGCTGCCATCGAGTGTTCTGCCATTTTTCCGTCGCGTAGCCCGTGACGTACTCCGAGGCGGTGGCGTCGCTCACGTACACGAATGGCAGTGAACTCTTCATGGACCCCATCACGAGACTCATCTTGACGCCCACCACGAGGTCGGGCTGCAGACGCGCGGCATTCGCATCGGCGAGCTCGGCGGCTTGTGCGGATCGTTGATCGAGACGTTTGGCACCCTGGGTGATGGTGCGGGCCACCCTGCGGGCCACCGAGCCGATGCGGGGGAAACGCTCAGCGAGCCGAAGCCCCGCGTTGCGGGCGAGCCCGGGTGAGTTGTAGGGACCACATTCGATCGTCACCGTCTCGTAGCCCGCTCGATCGAGGGCCGCGCGGATCGACCAGGGCGACCCGGAAAAATCTCCGGGTCCCTGATGATCCGACCAGGTCAGGAAGCCGATCCGGGTCGCGTTCATGACGCACCCCGGTCGATTTCGGATGCGTGGTTTCGGCGAAGGAATCGGCAGGCCACGTGAAAAGCCTCCCGGCATGCAGGCACGCGGATCATCGCTTCGCGGATGCTCGTGTGATCACACGATCTCGGCCCGTCACCGACCGAGATGTCGGCCGCCGCCGCGGGTGATCCGATTTGAATCAGGACCCATGCAGTGATCCTCTGGAATTGAGGCATGTCCTTGTCCTGCGTCGGAGTTCACGGTTGAAGACGACATCGTCCGTGACCCGAGATTTTCTTCAATCCGAGAATAGCCTTTTGCAACGTGAAGACAGAACATTCACTCGTCATTGCATCAGAACGGCGTCATTGGAGGGATGATCAGAACACGGACAGGAGGCATTCGCGGGACGTGGTGTGATTTCGTCCGTTCGGAGCGTCACGCGCCCTCCCCTAATCTCAATGGCCGGTCCGGGAACTGAAGGGGTCGTGGCAGCCGGCACAGAAACGGCTGGGCCCCGGCTCGTCGAACCGATCCAGCATCGCCTGGCCGGTGTTTCGGACGGAGAATGCGGAGAGAGGAGGTTGAAGGAGCGGGCGGCCTGAGCTGAATCGGCTCGCTCGGAGTGGGCATCCGCGTGACACTCGATGCCGTAATCGTCTTCGAGCAGGTGCTCGAGGGGCACGGTGCCCCCGTCCGACATCTCCAACAGGGAGGGTCCGAAGCGGTCGACAGTCGACGTGGCGAGGGCCCCGAGGCCTCCGATTTTCTCGGCGGGAGGTGGGGGGATCGTGGAAGTGGGGACCGCCCCGGATACGCCGCAACGCCACGTCAATCTCGGCCCGGCCAATCGCTGGAGGACGAACAGCCAGATCGCGACCAGTGGACTGGTGGGGTGCGTCCGGGAGAGAACGGTTCGGACGGTCGGAATTCATGCGTGGGTGATCCGGGATGCGATAGGCTGCATGGCCGGGCTTCGACGCCCATCCCTCCACTTCGAGGTTCCCACGTGTCACCATCGATCTCCTCATCACCGAACTCGGAGTCGGCGTTTCCGCCGGATCCACTCGGCTTGACGGGCACGGGCTTCATGGAGGCATGCAGGTCCGTCGAGGGCGTTCCGCGAGGCCGCGAAGCGCTCTCGGCCTATCGACGCTTCCACCGCGAAGGGGTGATACCGACCGGAACCAGCCCGAAGCTCCATCCCATCGGGACACGGGAGATCGAGGGCGAGACGGTCAAGTTCACGCTCCGGCTGGCCGACGGTCTGGAGACCGAATCCGTCCTCATTCCGATGAAGCGGCGAGACGGTTCGACCACCCGCACGCTCTGTGTCTCCAGCCAGGTCGGATGCGCCATGGGATGTCGATTCTGCGAGACCGCCCAGATGGGCCTGGTGAGGCAGCTTCGGACCGAGGACATCGTCGCACAGTGGCATGCCGCCACCCACGAAATCGGCCATCGCCCCAAGAACATCGTGTTCATGGGCATGGGCGAGCCCACCGACAATCTGGACGCGGTGCTTCCCGCGATCCGAATCCTCGTCGACCACGATGGCCCCGCGGTGGCGGCATCCAACATCAGCGTCTCGACGGTCGGGAATCCCGACGGCATCCGCCGCCTCGGCGAACTGGCGGCGGAACCGGGCTTCCGCCGACTGAACCTCGCCGTCAGCTTGAACGCCCCGAACGACGACATCCGAGCGGAGATCATGCCCGTTGATCGAGCCTGGCCGATGGACGACCTGATGGACGCCATGAGCTCGTGGCCCGGCCGACCGAAGTCCGCGATCTGCATCGAGTACGTCCTGATTCCAGGCGTCAACGACGAATCGGCGCATTGCGACGAGGTGTGCGACTACCTCCGGCCGCTCCGCTGCTCGCTGAACATCATTCCCTACAACCCACGCCGCCACTCCCCCTGGCCTGCCCCCACCGAGGAATCGGTCGAGGCCTTCCTCGCCCGCGCCATGGCGAACGGCCAGTTCACCAAGCGACGAGGCACCAAGGGCCGGGATGTCATGGCGGCGTGCGGACAGCTGGGAAACCCGGAGATTCGCGCCCGAAGACGGGTTGCCGACGGCACCCGGGTCGGGCTCACCCTCGGATCGGCGGAACTCGATTGACTCCTCACTCCGACGATGACGTCGATCTCGAACGCGATCCGGCCCTCCGCCTTGGAACCAGCAGCCGTCGCTTCGCGGCCTACCGTCGGATGCTGGCCACCCGCCGCCAGCGCGCGAAGACCGAACCGGCGGCGGTCACCGGAGCCGGATCGGTCCGCAGCCTGAAGCGGAACCGCAGCGTGAAGGTCCTCCTCAAGACCTTCTTCTCGCTTCTGGGGCGACGCCGCCGGCCGATCATCTTTTCGCTCGGCACCCTGACCATCGCGACCCTCCTCGGACTCCTTCCTCCGGCCGCCACCAAGGTCGCGATCGACTACGCATTCACCGGGACACCGCTGCCCGCCTCGGCCGGCCGGTTCATTCCGGATTCATGGGGCATCGAAGACGATCCGAAACGGCTCCTCGTGGCGATCGCCATCGGGCTGGTGATCTTCGCCTTCGTGACGGTCGCGGTCACCCTCGCCGGTCGATGGCAGGCGACCAAGGCGACTCGAACGCTGGCGGTCGATCTTCGCAAGCGGGTCTTCGATCACACCGTCCGCTTTCCTCTTCATCGCATCAATGAACTGAGGGCCGGTGGGGTGGCCAGCCTCCTGCGCGAGGATGCAGGGGGCGTGGCAGACCTCGTCTTCGGTCTGCTCTACAACCCCTGGCGAGCGATCATCCAGCTCATCGGGAGCCTCGTGATCCTCGCAGTCACGGACTGGCGTCTCCTGCTCGGCGCCTTCGCCATGCTGCCAATGGTCTGGATCACCCATCAAACCTGGATCGGTCGCATCCGACCGCTCTATCGCGACATCCGGGCCCAGAGGTCGAACGTCGACGCCCACGCGACGGAGGTGTTCGGGGGCATGCGGGTGGTGCGAGCCTTCGGTCGGGCCCGCGGAGAGTCGATGCGATTCGTGCTGGGCAACCACCTGATGACCCGTCAGGAGATTCACGCCTGGTGGTGGTCGAGGATCACCGAAACGGTCTGGGCGCTGGCGATCCCCGTGGCCAGCGCGGTGCTTCTCCTCTACGGCGGATTCCAGGTGGTCGACGGCACGATCACGATCGGCGATCTGGTCATGTTCCTCACCTACCTCGTGCTGCTGCTCGGACCGATCCAGGCGCTCGCCTCCAGTGCGACGAGCCTTCAGACCAACCTCGCGGGACTCGACCGCGTGCTGGACGTGCTCGCCGAGGACACCGAGATGCCGGATCGGGCGGATGCCTTCGGTCCGACCCCTCGCTCGGTCCAGGGACTGATCGAGGTGAGAGGGCTCTCTTACCGCTATCCAGAGCGTGAGCAACCAGTGCTTCACGACATCGACTTCACCGCGGAACCGGGCCAGCTCGTCGCATTCGTCGGGGCGTCCGGCGCCGGCAAGACGACACTCTGCAACCTCCTCGCCCGGTTCTTCGACCCCACCTCGGGAGCGATCCTCCTCGATGGCAGGGATCTCCGGGACATCCGACTCGATTCGTATCGACGGCTCCTCGGGATCGTCGAACAGGACGTCTTCCTCTTCGACGGATCCATCGGCGACAACATCGCCTTCGGACGACGCGGCGTCGACGAGGCGAGCATCCACGAAGCGGCCCGGGCGGCGAATGCCCTCGATTTCATCGAGGACATGCCTGAAGGGCTGGGCACCCTCATCGGCGAGCGCGGCGTCAAACTCTCCGGCGGCCAGCGCCAGCGACTCGCCATCGCTCGCGCCCTCCTCGCAGATCCTCGAGTCCTCATCCTGGACGAAGCCACCAGCAATCTCGACACCGCGAGCGAACGACTCATCCAGCAGTCGATCGAACGTCTTCTGGCC